>CAYYDL010000144.1:0-4388 GCA_964470545.1 uncultured Hyphomicrobium sp.
ATCAACTCAACTTCACTTGCGAAAGCTTTGACTACAGGACGCCTTCATTGTCAATCTCGGCGGCGGGTTAGATTACGACATTACTAATTCTTGAAGATATGGACTCTCCATTTGACCAATACTCTGTGTCCCGTCAGCGCGTTGACGTCGGGATGCCGTGGGCCGACAAGCATTCCCGATCTGCCACCCTGAAACCTCGAGAGGTTCCAACCCGATGACCGGTCCGACGACCATGTCTGCCACTGCCGACGATGCCCCAACGCCGACGCCGCCGATCGCACGGCGCCAGCCCGTCGTGGCGACCTATCATGGCGTTGCACTCACCGACGACTACGCTTGGCTGCGTGCGGACAATTGGCAGGAGGTGATGCGCAAGCCGCAGACGCTCGCCGCGGACATCCGAGCCCATCTCGAGGCAGAGAACGCCTATACGCAAACCCTGATGGGCGACACACAGGCGCTGCAGGAGAGTCTCTTTCAAGAGATGAAGGCGCGCCTCAAAGAAGATGACAGCCAGGTGCCGCAACCCGACGGGTCTTGGGAATACTTTCCGCGGTTCGTCAAAGGCGGTCAGTACGCGCAGATCTGCCGAATTCCGCGCGGTGGTTCGCCCAATGGGGCGCAGGTCCTGCTCGACGGCAACACGGAGGCCGAAGGCAAGAGCTATTGGGACCTCGGCGCAGTGACCCATTCGCGCGATCATGGGCTACTCGCCTATGCGACGGACGATAAAGGGTCGGAGCTTTACACGGTGCGCATTCGTGACCTTGCGACCGGGAAGAACCTGCCCGACGAAATCCCCGACACGCACGGCAGCCTCGAATGGTCAAGCGATGGGCGGACACTCTTCTACATCAAAGTCGACGAGCATCAGCGGCCGCTGTTCGTCTATAGCCATGTGCTTGGCACACCCACCTCGGACGACAAGCTCGTTTATGAGGAAAAGGATGCCGGATTTTTTGTCGGGCTGTCAGCGACGCAGTCGCAAAAATTCATCGTCATCGACATCCACGATCACGAGACGAGCGAGGTGCATCTGATCGATGCCGACGCGCCCGAGGCCGGACCGAGGGTCGTCACCCCACGCCGCGTCGGGCATCAGTACAACGTCGAGCATCACGGACCGCACCTCATCATCACGACGAACTCCGAAGGCGCTGAGGATTTCCGCGTCGTCGCCGCGCCGACCGATGCACCGCGGGAAGAGAACTGGCGCGAGATCGTTCCGCACAAGCCAGGGCGCCTGATCCTCGACGTCAGCGTGTTTCGAAATTTCATGACGCGGCTCGAGCGCGAGGACAGCCTGCCGCGCATCGTCGTCACGCCGATCAAGTTCACCGAAGTCGTGCAGGATGAATTCCTCGATCTCACAGGCGAGCACACGATCGCATTCGAAGAAGAGGCGTATGCGCTCGGCCTCAGCTCAGGCTACGAATTCGATACGAACCGGATCCGCTTCACCTATTCGTCAATGACGACGCCAGCGGAGACCTACGACTACGATATGGCAACGCGCGAGCGCACGCTCCGGAAGCGTCAGGAGGTTCCTAGCGGACACAATCCGGCCGACTATGTGACGCGCCGCCTGCTCGCACCGGCCAAGGACGGCGCGCTCGTCCCCGTCACGCTGCTCTACAAAAAGACGACAGCGCTCGATGGCTCGGCGCCCCTGTTCCTCTACGGCTACGGCGCCTATGGCATCGCGATGCCGGCATCATTCTCGACCGCGCGGCTATCGCTCGTCGACCGCGGCTTCATCTTCGCGATTGCGCATGTTCGTGGCGGCAAGGACAAGGGCTATCGCTGGTACACCGACGGCAAGATGAAGAAGAAGAAAAACACCTTCACCGACTTCGTCGCGGCGGGCGAGCATTTGATCGCTGAGCGATTCACGACGCGCGGACGTATCGTTGCAAACGGCGGTTCAGCGGGCGGGATGCTGATGGGTGCGATCGCCAATATGGCGCCGGATCTCTTTCTCGCAATCATCGCCGACGTGCCGTTCGTCGATGTGTTGAATACGATGCTCGATAAGGACTTGCCGTTGACGCCGCCGGAATGGCCAGAATGGGGAAACCCGCTCGCGAGCAAGGAGGATTTTGATTACATCCGCAGCTACTCGCCCTACGACAATGTCGAGGCGAAGAGTTACCCGCACATCCTGGCGCTCGCCGGCCTCACCGACCCGCGCGTGACGTATTGGGAGCCGGCGAAGTGGATCGCGAAGCTGCGCGCGAAGAACACCAGCGATAACCTCGTGCTGCTGAAGACGAACATGGGCGCCGGCCTCGGCGGTGCATCGGGCCGCTTCGTTGGGTTGAAGGTTACGGCCTTCAACTATGCGTTCGCGCTGAAGGTGGCGGAGGTTGGGGCGTGACGCCGAGTCGACGGGCAACATCGCTGCGAAGTAATGAAACAGACCGAGGCGATCATGCACTACGTTCTTTTCTACGACTATGTTCACGACTACCTGGAGCGACGCAGCGGCCTTCGCGATGCGCATTTGGTCCTGGCCAGGGCAGCCGTCGAGCGTGGTGAACTTTTGTTGGGCGGCGCATTTGCCGATCCTGCAGATGGCGGCATGCTTCTCTTCTCGGGAAGCTCGCCTGCCGTGGCGGAGAATTTTGCCAAGGCGGACCCCTATGTCACTAAAGGTCTCGTCACGAAGTGGCGGGTGCGGGAATGGACGACAGTTGTCGGGAAAGATGCGGCCTATCCCGTGAAGCCGGTCGCATCGGGTCACGGGCTCAAAAGTTTCTAATCACAGCCCCCAAAAACAAAAAAGGCCCGCAGATCGCGGGCCTTTCGTTTCTAGGAGGCAGCGCTAGGCTGCGACCGTGCCGAAGGTAGGCGATTTCGTAGCCTCCTCGAGTGCCATGTCGGATTTCAGTGCGATACCAATGGACCGGACTCGTCCGGCTACCCTTTCCTTTTTCACGCCAAGCTCGGCGAATTCACGTGCAAAGCTCGGAAGTGCTGCAGGCTCCTTGTTCTTAGATTCACACCAAGAGCAGTAGTCTTCATAAAGTTCAGTAGCCGTTACACTTGATCCATCACGGACCTCGACATTCTCCTTGTAGAAACGTTCTGTGTTATTCTCGGGGACGAGACGCGTAACCGGCGCCACGACCTTGCTTTCGACAACCTTCGGCTCTGCCTGATGCACTTCTGCGGGCGGAGCTTCGATTGCGCGCGCCGGAACAACGGGAGCATCGAGAGCGATCTCGAGTGACCGGTTGTCGTTCGCGCCGGAACGCGGCTTTTTCGATTGCACGGTCACCGGTGTGAGTACCGGAACCGCCACCGCTGCCGCAGCGGTGCTTGCTTCCGCCAGCGCTCTCGGCGCGACGGGCTTCGGCTGGCGATCGTAAAGTCGCCACTGGCTGAATGCGACGTACATGCCGAATCCAGACCCGATCTCGAGCAGCAGGGCGACGAACAACGTCAACGCCATCTGCACGTTCTCGATCTTCACGTTCGGGAAGAACGCGTTCGTAAGCTCGGTCAAGACCTTCGCTTGCGGATCGGCTTCCGTCATGACGGTCGCATTGTTGGCAGTCGCAGCATCGATCTGCGACTTGAGCTCTGCGATACGCGCGTCAGCCTTTTTGGCCGAAGCGGCGGACGCAAGCTCGGCTTCGAGCGACGTGATCTGCTGACAGAGAGTACGACGCATGTTCGTCGTGACTTCGGTGCAGCCTTTCGACCACTTCCAGGCTTTGTCGAGCTTCAGGCCATCAATCTGGCTCTGCACCGCCTCATAGGGACGATGCTGAGGAATCCAGGCCGCTTGCTCTTCAGCGCGCTTCAGCTCGGTTCTCAAATCCTGATAGGCTTGAGCTTCCTGCGCACGATGCCCGGTCGTATCGAAGCGGTTCAACGCTGCGTGACCAAGCGCGGAGGTCATGGAATAGGCCGTGACGACCGTCCAGACCAATGCGGATGCTGCCGCTTGAGACCAAATTCGATTGCGAACTGCGGCAAAGAAGAAAAACGGTACAAGAGCCTTCATGCAGTCGGCAGCGGCAGATGCCGCTCCGTAGATTTGGCCGTCGAGCTCGGTCCGTCCGAGACTGAAGCCAAAACGCCAGTTCATCGCAGCGGATACGGCGAGCAATACGCCTGCTGCGAGAACCCCCAACACGCCTAAAACGTGTCTCATTAGAGTGCCCTCTCCTGTGAGGACCGATCGGCTACGCGATCACCAAGACCGGCCATTTCGTTGTGGTCCCAGCGACCGAGGGTGCCGCCGACCAAGCTCCGGAACGCGAACAGGCTAGATTGCGGATGGTGTTCGTTCGTTCGACCGTGAGCTCCTAATGTCATCCCCATGACAATCGGCAGACGAGCGACGCGAAAACCGCACAATCAAGCAAGCCAGAGCCGCC
>CAYYDL010000145.1:0-9785 GCA_964470545.1 uncultured Hyphomicrobium sp.
AGGGTCCGATGCTGCCCGCGCTGCCCGTCTCTGACCGAGCAGATCAGTCCGCCAGAGCCGATCGATCAGCCCTACGAGGCGCAGCTCGCGTGCCTCGATCTGCGGCCTGCGCCATTCCCGCTCTTCGAGAACATCGCGTGTGATCGCCAGCGGCGCGGTGTTGTCTAACGACTTTGCGTAGATTGCCTTTTTGTCTTCCCATGACGCATTGCGCGCACGGTCGTTATCCTGCTGCGTGATCAGAACGAGATTGCCCAGACTCTCGACGAGTTGCGCGCGCTCTTCGGCGCTCGCAAACGTCTGTCGCCACGGGCTTGTCGCTGCAGGCCGCTGCGGCAGAACATGCTCGATCGTATAGAAATCGGGATCGACCGTATCCATCCTGCCGGCCATCTCGTCCCCAAGCCGCAGCAGAAGTAGCTTGCAGACCTTTGGATTGCGCTTGTGGAAATCTTTCAGGTGGAACGCAATGCCGCGAAGCTCGTCGCGGGACAGCTGCAGAGCCGGATGCGATGCATCGATCGGCACTCCCGAACGCATCACTTTGATAAGTTCCGCAAAGCGGCGGACACGCTTGCCCGAGCCGGCGCACAAAAGCCGCGTCAACATGGCAAGCCGCTCGATTTCTTCCAGCAGGAAGGCAGACCGCGCCGGATCGCGCTTCCAGTCTTTCAAGGCCACGATCGCAGCCGGTGCCCAGTCGGCCTCGGGAAGCCGGTTCAGATAGATGAGCGTCCGCTGCATCTCCACGGGCAGCACGCCTGCGCCGTTGCTGCGGATGAGCACATACGATTTCGCAAGCGGCAGGAAAACGTCTTTGAAGAACGCCTCCGAGCCGCCGCTGTCACGGATGACCTGACGCACGCCCGAAACGATCTGAAGGCGTCCGTGACCGTAGATCGTCCTCACATGCCCGAAAAATGCTTCGAACCCGTCGGCGAGCGCCAAGCTCATTTCGTCCCACATGGCCACCGCCCACTTGTCGTCGCCTGTGGACATGCGAGCCAGGATATCCGACTTTAAAATATCGTCGCGCTGCAGCCTCTTCCCGCGTTCGTTCAGAACGACGAACATCTGATGGGAGCGATCGATATCCCGGCCGACGATCACCACCATGTAGCAGCAGTCGGCGATGAAATCCGCAAGCGTTCGCCGCGCCGTGGCAGGCACCTCCGACAGCACCGCCTTGAAGCGATCGCGAACCTCAAGCAGCGTTGCCTCCGCCAGCGAAGGTGTCGCGATGTAAGCCGGCAGGACCGAGCTTCCCGGAAGCAGGACGTTGTCCTCGAAAACAGCGCGCTCCCGGGTCGAAAGGTGCAATCGAAATCGCTCAGTCCTGAAGAACCGCGTTCCAAGTTGAGCGACGAGCATGCCCTGGGTCCGCTTCCCGATCGGCTTGCGCGGATCGGTCTCGAGGTCCCGCAGGACCGCAAGGAGTGTCATCAGCGTCACGATGCGCTGCTGCCCGTCGATCACGCCGAATTCCCGCGGCGTCATTTTGGGTGACAGCTTCACGGTCTCGGTGCCGTGGCCGTCCATCAGGACGACGGCACCAAGAAAATACGTCTGATCCGCCTCCTGCTCGGAAGCGATGCCGGCGGCCTCCATAAGATCGTCGAGCAACTGCTCGGCCTGCTCTCGACCCCACGAATAAGGCCTCTGAAAGAGCGGAATGTTCAGCAGGTAGGGGCCAGAGAACAACTCTGAAATTGTGAGCGACGCCGTCGGATACACGAAAATCAAAACCCCTTACCTGTCATTCGCGAGAAAGAACGCTGCCCCCCGCGATCAAAAATAAATACTCGACAGTCGAAACGGGTTGCGCGAATGGCCCACCGTGATAGCAACGGCCACCTGGCAGCGCCGCTCCCCGCCTGCGGCTGCGACTAATGATATCGCTTTGCGAGCACCATCAAAGCTCAATCTCTCTCATGCAAAATATCATCTACAAAATCACGTCCGCGACGGAATGGTCTAAAGCGACCAGAACCGGATATTTTGAAGGCTCGTCCGACGACCGCCGGGATGGATTTATCCATTTTTCGACCCAACATCAGTTGCCAGGTACATTAGAAAAGCATTTCAAAGGCAAAGACGATCTCGTTCTCATCGCGTTCGAAGCCTCCAAGCTAGGCCCCGAACTCAAATGGGAACAATCTCGCGGGGGAGAGCTTTTCCCGCACCTCTACGCCAATATATCAGTTTCAGATGCGTTGTGGCAGCGTCCGTTGATCAACAATGAAAGCGGAGTTCCACAAATCGAAGAGGAATGGTTCGCTTGCTGAAGAACGTCTACCGTTTTGCGCGGCCTGCTCTCTTCACGCTCGGCCCCGAGGAAGCGCACGAAGCGTCTCTGATGGCGCTCGAATGCGGAATTTATCCTCGCTCCCTCAAGGCCGATGATCGGGTGCTGGCGCAATCGGTCTTCGGGCTCGAGTTTCCAAACCCTATAGGCGTTGCGGCTGGCTACGACAAAGATGCACGCGTTCCCGATGCAATCCTCGGCATGGGCTGCGGCTTCGCGGAAATCGGCACGATCACGCCGCAGCCGCAGAGCGGCAATCCGCGCCCCCGCGTTTTTCGCCTTGTTGACGATAAAGCCCTCATTAATCGGCTTGGCTTCAACAACAGCGGCCATGCCACCGCACTGAAGCGCCTCGAAGCACGGAAAAACCGCGGTGGCATCGTCGGCGTCAACATCGGCGCCAACAAGGAAAGCCTCGACCGTGGCGAGGATTACGTTCTCGGAGTGATGCGCTTCAATTCGGTTGCGAGCTACTTCACGGTCAACATCTCGTCTCCGAACACCCCGGGTCTCCGCGACCTCCAGGCTCCGGAAGCACTGGACGAACTCCTGACGCGCATCATGTCCGCGCGGTCTCGTCTGGTCAAAGACGGCGCTCTCCGCCGCCCCGTCATCGTCAAGATCGCCCCCGATATCGCCGAAGATGATATCCCGCCGATCGTCGAACGGCTCCTCGCGCACGGCGTCGATGGCATCGCCGTTTCGAACACGACTTTGGCGCGCGATGGCATCAAATCATCCGCCGCGAGGGAAGCCGGTGGCCTGTCCGGCCAACCGCTTTTCCGGCGCTCGACGGCCATGCTCGCACGGATTTTCAAGGAAACCGGCGGTAAAATTCCGCTCATCGGCATCGGCGGCATCGGAAACGGTAAGCAGGCGCTCGATAAAGTGGAGGCCGGTGCCACATTGTTGCAGCTTTACACGGGCCTTGTGTATGAAGGGCCCGGCCTCATCGGAGAGATCAAATCCTTCCTCGCCGAAACGCTGAAGAGCGGGGGCCAGTCGAGCCTTGCCGCCATCCGCGGACGTCACGCCGACTACTGGGCGAAGCAACCCCTTTAGGCATATAGCGGCAGCGGGCGGTACAGTCACTTTTATCGGAACGAAGTCTGACACGTGCCGCGCAAAGCCACCGACAAGCCTCCGCAAAGGCCACAGCCGAAAGCGCGACCCGCGAAAAGCAGGACGCGCAGCGCCGCTTTAGTCGCTGCGTCGGAAAAGAAGAAGTCGCGTCCGTCGCGCACCACCACCTCGGTAACGGCGCAATTTCCGCCTGAGATTGCGGCTTGGTTCGCGCGCCGCGGCTGGACCCCAAGGCCACATCAGCTCGCGCTTCTCGAAGCTGCACGGGAACGCCGCTCGACGCTTCTCATCGCTCCGACCGGCGCCGGCAAGACGCTTGCCGGTTTCTTGCCGAGTTTGATCTCGATCCATAATGGCAACCGCAAAAAGACTGGTGCAGGCCTTTACACGCTCTACGTCTCGCCGCTGAAAGCACTCGCCGCCGACGTCGAGCGCAACCTCACGCATCCGATCGAAGAAATGGGGCTCAAGGTGCGCACCGAAACGCGCACCGGCGACACCTCTCTCGCGCGGCGGCAACGCCAGCGGGTGAAGCCACCGCACATCCTGCTGACGACGCCGGAGCAGGTCGCGCTGCTTTTGAGTCACCCGGACGCGCCTTATCTGTTCGCCGATCTCGATACGATCATCTTCGACGAACTTCACGCACTCGCGGCTTCCAAGCGCGGCGATCTGCTCGCGCTCGATCTGGCACGACTGCGCAAGCTTGCACCGAAGGTCATGACGATCGGATTATCCGCGACCGTCGCGCGGCCGAGCGAACTCCGCGGTTATCTCGTCGCCCAGACCGAACCGGAAACGACGACGCACCTTGCCGACATCGTCACCGTCAAAGGCGGCGCCAAACCGATCATCCGAATTCTCGAAGCTGAAAACGAGATCCCTTGGACGGGCCACACCGCCCGCTACGCCATGCGCGAGGTCTACGATGCGATCCGCGCGCACAAACTCTCGCTCGTTTTCGTGAACACGCGAATGCAGGCGGAATATGCCTTCCAGGAACTCTGGCGAATCAACGACGACAGTTTGCCTATCGGCCTGCATCATGGCTCGCTCGAGGTCGCCCAGCGGAAGAAAGTCGAAGCAGCCATGGCCGAAGGGCGGCTGCGCGCCGTCGTCGCGACTTCGACGCTCGATCTCGGGATCGACTGGGGTGACGTCGATCTCGTCATCCATCTTGGCGCACCGAAAGGCGCGAGCCGCCTGCTTCAACGCATCGGCCGCGCCAATCATCGCCTCGACGAGCCGTCGGAAGCGATCATCGTCCCCGGCAATCGCTTTGAGGTGCTTGAATGCCGGGCCGCTCAGCAGGCCGCCGAAGCAGGAGACCAGGATGCTCAGCTCTCACGCAGCGGCGCGCTCGACGTCCTTGCGCAGCACGTGCTTGGTATGGCGTGCGAAGCCCCGTTCAATCCCGATGCGCTGTTCGATGAAGTGCGCTCGGCCCTCCCCTATGCGGGTCTCACGCGAAGCCAGTTCGACCGCACCGTCGATTTTGTTTCGACGGGAGGTTACGCACTCCGTTCCTACGAACGCTTCGCCAAGCTCAGGCCGACGGACGACGGCAAGCTCCGCGTCGCCAATCCCGCGATAGCGCAGCAATACCGCCTGAACATCGGAACCATCGTTGACGCACCCCATCTGAAAGTCCGGCTTATCGCCCATCGCGGTGCAAAGCGGATCCCCAGCATGGGCGGCCGTGTCTTGGGCGAGGTCGAAGAGTATTTCGCCGAGCAACTGACGCCCGGGGACACATTCGTCTTCGCCGGGCAGGTGCTGCGCTTCGAGGGCATTCGCGACACCGAAGTCTTCGTCACGCGTGCCGCCACCGAAGATCCGATGGTGCCGAGCTACGACGGCGGCAAGTTTCCGCTCTCGACGCACCTCGCGCGCCGCGTTCGAGACATGCTGTCGGACCCGAGCGTCTGGTCGGGATTGCCGAATCCCGTCGCCAATTGGCTCGAGTTGCAGACCGAATTCTCCGTCATCCCGGGCCGGGACGAAGTCCTCGTCGAGACATTTCCCCGGGGCAACCGCCATTTCCTCGTCGCCTATCCCTTCGAAGGCAGGCTTGCGCATCAGACGCTCGGTATGCTGCTGACACGCCGCCTCGACCGCATCGGCGCACAGCCCGTCGGATTCGTTGCAAACGACTACGCGCTGGCCGTTTGGTGCCACGGCGACATTTCCAGTCTCATTGCCGGCGGGAAGCTTTCGCTCGCCAAACTCTTTGATGAGGACATGCTCGGCGACGATCTCGACGCCTGGCTCGCCGAAAGCGCTCTGATGAAACGCACATTTCGCTTGGCGGCCGTCATCGCCGGGCTGATCGAGCGCCGCCATCCGGGCAAGGTCAAATCGGGACGCCAAGTGACGATCTCGACGGACCTCATCTACGATGTCCTCCGGCGTCACGATCCCGACCACCTCTTGCTCGAAGCCGCCTGGACCGACGCCGCGACGGGCCTGCTCGACATCCGGCGGCTTGGGACGTTTCTCGCTCGCATAAAGGACCGAATCAGGCACCAAATTCTGGACCATGTGTCTCCGCTCGCCGTGCCGGTGCTGCTGGAGATCGGAGTCGAGCTGGTTTACGGTCAGGATCGCGACGCGATATTGCGTGCGGCGGCCGACGAATTGATCCGCGAAGCGACGGGGGACGCCGCGCAATGAACATGCTGAAACCGGAACGCATCGGCCTCGACGATTTCGCCGATCAGCCCGTCAACATTTGCGGCAAAGCCTTTGTGGCCCACAAGTTCGGCGCACTCTATTGGCCCGCCGAAAAGGCGCTGATCGTCTCCGACCTTCACCTCGAAAAAGGGTCTGCCTTTGCCGCGCGGGGCCAGATGCTGCCGCCGTACGACACCCGCGAAACCTTGCGGAAGCTTGCAACCCTCATCGACCGCTATCGACCCGAAACGGTCATCTCGCTCGGCGACAGCCTGCACGATTCGGACGGCGCCGCCCGCATGGATGCAGCTGATGTTGAAAGCCTGCACATGCTGCAGGAGGACCGCGACTGGATCTGGATCACGGGAAACCACGATCCGAAGATCGATCGCACCCTCGCAGGCTACGTCGTGGAAGAAATCGTCGTCGGCGGCCTCGCCCTGCGGCACGAACCACTGCCCGGCGCTGCAACGCACGAGATCGCCGGACATTTCCACCCCGCGGCTCGGCTTGTCTTTCACGGCACGTCGCTGCGCCGCCCGTGCTTTGTCGGAAATCGCCTTCGTCTCGTCATGCCGGCCTTCGGTGCCTATACGGGCGGATTGAACATTCTCGACGGCGCCTTCGAACCGCTGTTCGGGATGGACGGCCTCGATGTCTGGATGCTTGGCCACGAAGGTCTTTATCCCGTGGCGCCGCGCCTCCTCAGAGACGATTGAATCTCAAGCCGGCTTGCGGAACGCAAACGCCGCCGCAAGCCCTGAGCCGGCCGCCAGGAGCACCGTTACGAGGCCATAGAGAAATGGTCGCGACATCGCCGTCTCATGAATATAGCGCTCGACGCCTTCCCGCTGCAGCATGACGCGACTGTCGTACTCGCCGAGCATCTGCCCTTCCTTGAAGAGGTAGACATGCGCCGTCAGCGGTCCGACCGGCACGTTCGGCGGTAGCGCGATCGTCGCCCGGAAGAGACTGCGCCCGATGAATGATACACCGAAGTCGGACTTGATGTAGACGCGCTCATTCTCCTTCAGGCGGATCAGCGCCTCCTTGAAGGATTTGAGTTCGGCCGGATCGGTGGCTTCCGTTCGGCTGTGCGCAGTGGGAACCATCCGTACATGATCAAATCCGATCGCGTGTGCATCGAGCACCGCCTTGTCAGCGATTTCATCAACTGGGCGCGTCGAGGCGATGGCGTAATAGCTTGGAACCGACGCAAAGCGCATCGACCGTGTATTGATCCAGATGCCCCCAACTCGCGATTTCTTGCGAACGACGATCGGCGCTGGCATCCCTTCGACGACGACGATGACGTCATAGGTCCCGGCTTCGGGACTGGGCTGCACGCTGTTCTGCACGGCACCGAAAACGAGAATCTCCGTGCCCGTGAAGCTCGATGTGATTGCAACCTGCCGCGTTGATGCGTCCGCCTCGATTCCCTCCTGAGCCGTCTCTGCCAACGCTTGCCCCGCGAGCGCAACGACGAGGACGATTGCTGCACAAATGAGACGGCGCATCATGATGCTCCCGCCACGGTCGCGAGCGAAAAGACATCGTCGGGCGGCAAGACCAGTTCGAAAGCCATGCGTGCCGCGACCAGCAGAACGACCGCTCCGAGCAGGACGCGCAAGTGTTCGCCGCGCAGCTTTGTGCCGACGATCGAACCGAAGTGCGCGCCGATGACGCCACCGACGATCAGGATCAGCGCGAGCACGATATCGACCGTTTTGTTTTCGACCGCGTGCAGTACGGTCGCGACGACGGCCGCAAAAACGATCTGAAATAGTGACGTCCCCACGACCAGCCCAGTGGGCATCCGAAGCAGATAGATCATGGCGGGAATGAGCACGAAGCCGCCGCCGATCCCCATGATGGCCGACATGCAGCCGATGAACATGCCGATGATCACCGGCGGCACCGCGCTCATATATAGTTTCGAGCGCGGAAACCGCATCTTGAAGGGCAGCCCTTCGAGCCAGCCGTGTTGGCCGGATTTGCGCGTTGCGGTCCCTCGGCCCGCATGCACCTGACGTGACGCGTTTATCCCTTCCACCAGAATGATCGTGCCGACGACGCCAAGAAAAATGACGTACATCAGCGAGACCGTCAGCTCGAAATATCCCGCGACGCGCAGGATCTTCACGGCACCGACACCAAGATACGTTCCCGCGAGGCTGCCGCCCAGCATGACAAGTCCCATCTTGATATCGATATTGCCGCGCCGGTAATGGGTCACTGCGGCCGAAACCGATGACGCAACGACGTGCGAAGCGCTCGTCGCGACCGCCACCGCAGAAGGAATGCCGAGAAACGTCAGAAGCGGCGTCAGCAGAAAGGCGCCGCCGACGCCGAAAAGCCCCGACAGAAAGCCGATGCTCACGCCGAGAGCGAGATAGACGATGACGGAAACCGACATCTCGGCGATCGGCAGGTAAAGGGTCATCCTTGTATCCTGAACGGCGGGCAGCGCAGATTAGCAGAAGCGTCTACCAGGATTTCCGTCAGGGGACACCCAATCGCCGCGCCACGGCAAGCTGGGCTTCCATTCGCCAGAAACAAACAGGCGAGACAACCTAGCCGTTGACGCCGTTCTTCGGATTCTTTTTCCAGAGCTCGCTGGCAGCCAATGCGTCGTTGACCGTCCGATCGGTTGGCATCGGCCGCCACGCATCGACCATCCTGTTGGCGTCAGCAATTTCCTGTGCCGTCAGCTTGCCACGAAGAATGTCTCTCCGCCGGACGGCATCGGCGTCGCCCTGACGGGCAGCCAGCGAAATCCACATGAACGCCGCCGTCATATCGCGCTTCACGCCAAGGCCGTTTTCGTAAAGGATCGCCAGATTGAACTGGCTGTCCGGAAGACCGCGCTTGGCGGCCTCTTCGAACCATTGGGCGGCTGTGACATAGTCCGGAGACTGATCGATCTGATTGGCACTCAATACGGCGAGATTATGCATGGCATTGACGTTGCCATGCCGTGCCGCCCGTTCGTACCACTGCGTAGCCTGCTCTCGGTCCGGCTTCAGTCCGAGCCCGCGCTCATACAGCGTGCCGAGACGATATTCCGCCTGCGCGAAACCCTGGTCCGCCGACCTCTGATACCATTTGGCGGCTTCCTTGAAATTCTGCGGAACACCTTGGCCCGACGCAAGCCGCGATCCGACTGCGAACTCCGCCGATGAATCGCCATTGGCTGCAGCAAGGCGAAGGGAAAGCGGCCCGATCGTCGCCGCAGGCAGATCGAGCGGAGACGATTTCGATCCGCTGTCCATGGGCACGCTGGTCCGATCCGGAGAAACCGCGCCTTCCGTTTCGCTTTCGCTCGGGATCATCGACTTGGGAACGGCCGCTCCCTCTCCGGGGCGGGTCATGGCATTCCCGAGTTCGCCGGACATCGCGGCCATGGCCTGATGACGTCGCGCAGTCTGCATTTCGGCTTCCGAAATGGGATCGCCGAGATCGACTGCAACCCCCAGCATCGGCAGTGCTGTCTTGGGCTGCTGCGCGGTATCAACCGACGCTGTTTTCTGCCCGTTTGTCTCGTTCGGAGAACCGGCATCACCACGAGGACCGTTGACATCGGAAGAGGGCGTCGACGGCTTGTCGGTAGATGGGCCCGACGCCGCTGGAGCAGCCTTCGCCGCATCCGATGCGCCGTTCGGCGAAGAACCTGGGGCGATCTCATGCACTGCTGCCGGCTCGCCGTGGTCGCCGCCGAATCCGA
>CAYYDL010000146.1:0-1965 GCA_964470545.1 uncultured Hyphomicrobium sp.
ATTCAGCGCCGATGAGAAGGCGTATTTCCGTCGTGCCATCGAACGGCTCAAAGCGGGATGGATCGAGGAGCAGGGTCGCCAAGTCGCCGCCTGCAAGATGAAGTTGCAGCAGACCGGAGACCGGCTCACCCGCCTCACGGACGCCTACCTCGACCAGGCCATCGACCGGGAAATGTTCGAGGACCGGAAGAAGGCACTCCTTTTTGAGCGCCGCGCAATCGAGGAACAGATCCAAGCCATCAAGCGCGACCCGAACGGAGTGGCCGCAAGGCTCGAAAAATTTCTCGAACTCGCAGGTTCCGCGTATTCCTTGTACCAGACCGCAAACCCGCACCAAAAACGCCAATTGGTAAAAATCATAACTTCGAACCTGTCGTGCACTGGAAAAACCCTTGATTTTCCGTATGCGCATCCGTTCGATGCCGTTGCGGCACGAAATCGTGCCCATGATAGTACCCCATCTAAGGGGCTGACCCGAACCTGCGATGACTTGATTGCCGCCCTGCTGCCGAAAGTCGAGCAGTGCGAATCCGTAGTCGCCGCATATAGTAACGAAGACTCAGACTAACGCACTCATTAATCAACATTCAAACCGATTTTGCAACGAGTGCAGGAGACCGAGCTATTCGGCATTGGCGGCGGGCGCAGGTTATGCTAGAAACTGGCTTGGATCTCGCCCAAAGAATTCTCGTGTCCGACCTCGTACCCATTGTCATCGTGCGCTTGTTCGGCGAGATGCTCTCGGAACCACCTGCACGAGACGGAGAACACGTGTTCTCTCATGCGCGGATCAACACGATAGGAATGGTCGCCGCCCTCGATGACCTCCAATCGAGAAGACTTTGCTGTCCCGCGGCGCAGCACATCAAGAGCCCTTCTGCTACTAGCGATGGGTATTCGTTTGTCGGCGGAGCCGTGGACCATTAGCACAGGCGTAGTGAGCCCGGAGAGGGAACTCGGGATAATATCGGAGTTCAGATCTTCAATGAATTCCTTGCCAACCTTAATACTGCCCTTAATGACATACCCTTTCTCTGCCAATTCGGGCTCGTACCGCGGAACCATGTCCGTCCGTGTGTAGATGGCAGGACTCCAGAATACGTAACAGTCCACCGGTACGCCAGCCATCAGGCCGATGCCAGCACCTAAGCTGAAGCCGACGTAGCCGATAGGCGAGGAGCGCAAAATCCGGTCGGATTTGATATGCATGAAAACGCTTTGGAGATCTGTCACGAGATCGTAGAGCCGGACATTCTTGAACTTGCCCTCGCTCCCCCCGCACGCCCGGAAATCGAATCGGAGGACTGAGAAACCATTCCGCAGGAAATGATCTCTTGCTTGGAGTAACAGCCCGTTCTCGTTCTTGTTGCCCGCAAATCCATGCGCGAGAACCAACAGCGGAGCTGTCGATGACCTCATCGCCAGCGCTGAAGCCAACGGCGCCGGCCCTGTGTTTATAAAGAATCTCTTCTCTTGGATCATAAGCCTTTAAACTTCAGCTTTTCGAACCATTGAAGAACGTCGGGATCTATGATATCTCCGCGGAGTTTGCCATCGGCCATTACTTGAGCGCCGTCAATGTCGACTGTGGGAGCGTCGATCACTCCATCGATGTGCGGACCCTCTCGTTGACCGTACGAAGCGTTGCCACCGTGACCGCAGTGGGCCGTCCCATATGTTTTCTCCTCAGGGATAAATTCGGCTTCGGGGGTGACGCCTACGAACGGATTGAGGCCCAATGAAACTTCACTAATGTAGTATAACATCTCGCCGCGTCGAGAACACAGGTCGTGGAAGGCCTGCTCAGCAGGTCCGGAGACCTTGAGGATTCGGTCATTCTCAACGGTCAGGACAAGCGGAGATTTAAGCAATCCGAGATGCTGAACCTTCGCATCATAGACAATGCGGCCGTTCACAGAGCCAATCTCCGGGCCGAATCCGACTTCACCCGCAGGGAAATCGCCA
>CAYYDL010000147.1:0-3681 GCA_964470545.1 uncultured Hyphomicrobium sp.
GGCCGCGCGTGACGACGTCGCAGCACGCTACACCCTGTGCGGCCGGTTCGGGTTTCGGCGCGAAGCTCCATTTCAAATCGCCATTTGCGCTATCCAAGGCGAAAACTTGGTTGGGCTGCGGCCCCGCGTAGGGGGCGACCACGTAGACGGTGCCATTCACCGCAAGAGGAGCTGCTTCCTGACCGCGCGTTGCTCCCAAGGAGAAACTCCACGCCATCTGAAGCTGGCTGACATTATCCTTGTTGATCTCATCCAGATGGCTGAATCGCGTATTCGCATAGTCCTTGGCTGCCATGGGCCACTGGTTGTCATCCTTGACGAGTGCCGCAATGTCGCTGCTTTCTTTCTGCGTCGTGTTTTGCGGCGAGGAAGCCGTATTTGCCTCGGGCGCGGCCGTTTGAGTTGAATCCTGGGGCCAAGCTGGACTTGCGAATGCCAACGGCGCGATAATCAAGATGCTGCCCGCGAGTCCAGTCAACCGCCGCGTTCCGCTCATACTGACCTCCTATTGCTGTTGTGGAGATTCCGCCTTAGCGGCCTCGTCGGATGCTTTTTTCATCAGCTCGCGAACCGACGCCACGTCGCTGGCAGTAACCGGCCCGTAGTGATTTCCCCAATTGTTCCGAACGTATTGGGCAACTGCGGCAACCTCGTCATCCGAAAGGCGACTTCCGAATTCGGGCATCTTTCCGCGGCCGATCAGGATCTGCGCGATCACGAATTTCTTGATGGCCAAGATCCGATCGCCTGCGAGCGTCGGTCCAAAACCGCCTGTCCCGAGCTGGCCATGGCACGCGAAGCAACGGCTTTGCATGTAAATCTGCGGACCTCGGTCGGCTTGTTCTGCTTTCGAGATGGATGGCAAGCCAAGAAGAGCGACGGCCATCAGGAGCGAGAGGTATTTCATGTCAGTCTCGCGGAAACGGATCTGCGCTCTGTAGTATCCGCGGCGCGTCCATTCGTTCCCGGGATATTTTTATATCGTCGTGCGATCGATTGTGATGGAACTGTTGTTGGCGTGCGCGCGTAGTGGCCTGTCGCTCGCACAGACCTCTGCCAAATGGCCTAGCTGGACAAAAATTTCTTGCCGTCTGGAACGGCAGCGCACGGATTCATAGGCTCCGACCGGTTCACTTGCCGTTTCAATTTTTGCATTCCGCTGTCACGTGGCCGGCAACCATCCTCGATAGTGTTTCTCGATAGCTTCGGCCATGCCGTTCTCCCAGGGCGTGGCCGTGTTTTCAATCGTCGGACCATTCTCTAGATCATCTTTAGGAATGCCGATGATGTAGCCGCCCGCATCGGGAACGTACTTGAGCGCAGCCCATGGAAGCGGATGGTATTTCCTGCCGATACCTAGCACACCTCCGAAGGACATCACCGCGTAAGCGATGCGTCCGGTGCGTTTCTCGAGCATGACGTCGTAGATCTCGCCCAGAGTCCTGCCTTCCGGGTCAAGCACCGGCGTTCCTTGCACTTTGCCGGCGGAGATCAACGTAATTGTTTCGTCCGGTGAGTTCATGAAGGTTCCTTTCCGTACCAAGCAACGACGCACCGCGTGCAAAGTTCCTGCAGCTTTAAAGCTCATCAAGTCTCCTCGTTGCCTGATCCAGCGACGCCATTGACCGCAGCCGCAACCGCTAACCATCGGCGGCTCATGCCCAGTCGCGGGCCCCGGGGATCGTAGGGAGGAAGCTCATTTCGGGCGCGGTTCCGGTAATGCATCTCCTGGGTCAAGCTCGCCTGCACGATATCGTTTCACAGCTTCTCTGAGCGTCAGGGCGGCGTTCCGCGTCTCTTCGAATATCGCAGCATCGTCGTCGAGATCATCATGGCTCGTCGCATACGGCCGGTAATAGCCGATGTAACGGTCAAAGGATGCTGATGTGCCCGCGGGACGCAGTTGCATATCGCTGAGCCAATCGTGGAGAGATCGTCTGACAACATCAGCGCCTTCGGAATCGCCGTGCACCACAAGCGCAAAGACGCGACCGGCGAGATGCCTGGGATATGTCCAACCCGCAAGTTCCAGTCGCTTCGCCTCTTCGGCATTTTTGCCATGCGTCGAAGTCGGATCGGGATTGCCTCCATCCGCGCACACGAGCCGATCCATCATGGACTTGAGAGTGGTCGGCGCCTGATACCAGTGGCATGGGGTTATGATCATGATTCCATGCGCCGCCACCCACCGCGGGTAAATTTCGTTCATCCAATCATGTGTCTGGCCCAGGCCGTAATTCGGATAACATGAGCAAGGCCAGTGGCAGAGCGCCGGCGATGTCGAAAAACAGGCTTTACACGGATGGATCTGACGGCCGTATTCCGACGTGAGTCGGCTCAAGTCCAGGACATCGACGTGAAAGGCGGGATCTTCAGAGAGCACGCTTCGGGCTTCTTCGAGCAAACGAAACGTTTTCGACATTTCTCCGGGACAGGTATGTTCGTTGCGCGGTGACCCATTGATCAACAGGATGCGAGATTTGAGACCCTCATCGTTGTGTGCGCGCTGTGCATCTTCGATAGCTGCGCGCGCCGCGATCCAGTCCACCGATAGATCGTAATCGGGATCGAAGAACGCATTCCCGGCTTTTTTGGTCCGAGGCGCTTTCCTCTTTTCGCGATAGGCTTGCCAAGCCACATCAGATAACGCCTCGATTTTAGATTTCAGGCCGTCGAACGCCGGGTCGAAAAAAATGTCGCTAAAGCGCTTCCGGAACGTGGATTCATCGACAGTAGCTTCGGGCATGCCTTTCCGCGGCGTCACCGATGACATGGCATGTCCTTGGATAAAGAAAACAAAGGGTCCAACCAGGTGTGTTTGAGCGTCCTATGCGGATGCCAGCATTTTTGATGGCATGCGCTCGTGAATTCCCGCGAGCGTATGTGCCAATACATTTTCGAAACTCGCGAAGGAGGTGAATTTCTCCGGCCTCTCGCTGTCCGGCGCTGTGTTCGCCAGCGGGACGCGCCGCTCGGTCAGATCGAGAACGGTAACCTCGGCATCGGGAAAGAGTGTGCGGGCTCGGTCGACAATGATTCGGATCATGCCATCTGCAAGTCCTGTCACCGTCAGGAGAACGACTTTCTGAAGCTGTTCAGGTTGGCCGTCCGCGAGAAACGCCAAGGCGGCTAATCCAGATGATCCCGTGATTCCGCTCGCTAAGCCGGAGTGGTCGCGATTGATCGCGTCGACGGCGAAGCGGGTCGCCAGTTCGTCGAGCTCTCCTCGCATGGGGATGATCATGATGGAAGGCTTGGCGGCTGGACGGGAGCTGCTCAGCTTTTGGGCCACGTTCTCGACCGTCTCGGCAAGCTCGCTCAACGACTCTTTGTCGAGCCGACCGCGTCTCACGTCTCGGACACCCAGTTTGACGGCCGGAAATATCAGGCGATCCAAAACGTTTGCATACGACGCGTTCTTCTGGGCATCTTCTATTTGTTCAAGAGCGGCATACACATCGCCAGAAAGAAAGCGATGATAGAGATCCTGACGTTCGGAAAGCGGCGGCTCATCGCCCAATAGGACGGTGATGAATTCCAGATCGGGTATGTATTTGCCTAGGACGACGAGAATGATGGTAATCGGCGCCGCGAGGATCAGGCCCATGGGGCCCCAGGCGAGTGTCCAAAAGCTCGTCGCGAGGACCATTGCAAAGGGTGACAGCCCCGCGCGGCGGCCAA
>CAYYDL010000148.1:0-1779 GCA_964470545.1 uncultured Hyphomicrobium sp.
ATCACGGGTGCGGCGGCGCTGCTGGCGTTGGCGGGCGCGCATGCGGCGGCCGCAGCGGAGAATGTCGAGATCGAGGTGGTGATGCCGCTGACGGGCGGCGGCTCTTTCCTCGGTCAAGGCGAGCAGCAATCGCTGCAATTGGCGGAAAAAGTCGTCAACGCGCAAGGCGGCATCGCCGGCAAGCCGGTGCATTTTGCCGTGCATGACGATCAGTCGAGCCCGCAGGTCGCCGTCCAGCTCGCGACGGCGATCGTCGCGAAGCATCCGCCGGTCATGCTCGGCTCGTCGCTCGTTGCGATGTGCAGCGCGATCGCGCCGCTCGTGCAGCAGAGCGGTCCGGCTCAATATTGCTTCTCGCCCGGCATCCATCCGGAGAAGGGCAGATACAGCTTCACGTCGAGCGTTTCGACCCTCGATCTCGCCAATGCGATCATCCGTTATTTCCGCCTGAAGGGCTGGACCAAGCTGGCGCTGATATTCAGCACGGACGCGTCCGGCCAGGATGCCGAGCGCGGCCTCAAATCGATCCTCGACCTCCCCGACAACAAAGAAATGAGGGTTGTCGAGACGGCGCATTTCAATCCGCAGGATGTGAACGTGTCGGCGCAGCTCGAAAAGGTGAAGGCGGCCAATCCGCAAGCGTTCATCGCCTGGAGTACCGGCGCGCCGATCGCGACCATCTTCCGCGGCATGCTACAGGCAGGGCTCGATGTTCCGACCGCGACGACCGACGGCAATATGACGCGCGCACAGATGAATCAGTATCAGGCCTTTCTGCCGCGCCAGCTCTATTTCCCGGCGGCGGAATGGGTCGTCGCCAACGATCCGAAATTTCCGATGGAAGCGGCCGTCGCGGAAAAGCAGAAGGCCTTTTACGCGGCGTTCAAGGCAGCGGGCGCGGAACCTGATATCGCCTCCGAGCTTGCCTGGGATCCGGCGCTGATCGTCGTCGATGCGCTGCGTCAGCTCGGTGCGGATGCGAGCGCGGCGAAGGTGCGCGATTACATCGCCGGCCTCAAGGCCTATGCCGGCGTCAACGGTCTTTACGATTTCGAAAAGGAGCCGCAGCGCGGCCTCACCGTCGCCAATGCGGTGGTAACGCGCTGGAGCGCGGACGCGAAGACCTGGCAGGTGGTGAGCAAGGCGACGGGCGTGCCGCTCGCGCCGTGAGGCGGGCGTTTCGCTCGCGCGATGAAAGGCAGGGGCGAGTGAGACACCCCGACAACCGGCAACGGGGATAATTGCCCCATAACCTTCTTCGGTGCACCTAACACGCAATTTAGTTGATAAAAGTCAAATATTTCCGTAACATAAGTTGCCGCGTTGGAACGAACGCGCGTTCTCCCTTGCCCTTGCTACGGGAGAGTCTCCGGCGCGCGGAAGGCCGTCGCGGTGTTGCGCTTGTCAATTCCGTTCGGCCGCAGCCGTCCCGCCGGGCATCCGGGCCGTCATCACATCGCAGTAGAAGCGTCCGAATGACCTCGTCGGTTCTGACAACGCCTCAGCTCTTGTGCCGGCAGGGGTTGGAGTTGCATCAAGCGGGGCAACTCGCCGCTGCCAAGCAATGCTACGAAGAGGCGCTGCGACAGGATCCCGACTATTTCGACGCGCTGCATCTGCTCGGCGTTCTCTACGTGAATTTGCGCCAGGCGCAGGGCGGCGTCGGCTTGATCGAAAAGGCGATCAGGCTCAACCCCCGCAATCCCGAACCCTACGCCAATCTCGGCAAGGCCTTGAACGATCTCGGCCGGCACGAAGACGCGCTGGAAATGTGCGACC
>CAYYDL010000149.1:0-1868 GCA_964470545.1 uncultured Hyphomicrobium sp.
CAGCCTTCGCCGCCCCGTGATAATGCCAAGTCTTGGCCACGACTTCGCAGCGGCCGAACCGGTAATCGAAGCCGTTCAACAACCTGAAAGACGGCGGACCATCTTTCGAGCCGTGAACCCACCATCCTCCCGTGCATCTCGCGTTGGAGCGGGAGTTGAACCGCGGTACCTCACCTTTGTTGGAGGACCTCTCGCGGCCGGCAGGGATCCCCAGGCGCGCCGATATCGCTGGCGGCCCGGCACGCTCCCATCCGCACGCAAAACCCCATGCTCGAGTTTCGCGCCCTTGCAAGTCGCGGCGGGATGGGAGGAAGTATGCGCGAGCGTGAGAGGGCGGGGATAAGTTTTTTCGCACGGCATCTTTGGACGGAGTGAGCACTCCATCGTCATCCTCGAATGGGCGCGCAGCAAGCCCGTTCGGGGATCCAGCGTCAGACTCGTCGAAGACACCGTATTATTTTCGCGCCTTCGGCGACTCTCGCGCTGGATCCCCGGCCTTCGCTGCGGCTGCGCCGCACTCGGCCGAGGATGACGTCTGTTACGCGGTCCTCCCTTGTCCGCTGGCTAGCGAAACGTCAGGCGCAGCCATTCGTGGCATCGATCTCGCAATTATGCGCTGAGTAGTGCTCCCCTATCCGCAATGCTTCGTCGGCCCAATTCTCTTACACGTTGAAAGAAGATTGCGCGCAACGGCTCATCGATATCGGTCATGACATTTGTTTCGATCTCGCCGTAAGGTTCAGGAAAGACAAATTTATCGAAGCCGCTTGCCCCTTCGATAAAGTCAAACAGTCGGCCCTTGCGCACGTTTTCGTAGTACACGGCAAATTTGCCTATGTAGTCCCGATGCCGAACGCGTTCAATCGCAGAAAACTGATCTTCATCCTTCGCCAAGTAGGCAAGCCGCCGACATGCATATCTATAAACTGCGAGTTCTCTGTCTGTGGTAACGCTCCGACGCACGGAATCCGTTTCCAGCTTCGCGTCGTCCGAGTTTCCACTTTTCGTGCGGAGCGCTTCAAGAACGGGAATGATCAACGCCTCCTCGAAGGCCGATCTTATCAATCCTCCGTAGCGCGATTGAATCGACGCACGACGCAAACTCTTTATTCCTAATTGCTGCAGGATAAAGCGGCAGAATTCATCTGAAGGATCGCGGACCTCCTGCATCAGAAGCGCTCGCAGCTGCTTTGCGACCAAAAGCATTTCGGCAGTTTCGGCAATGCTGTTTGGCTCGAAATTTGCGAACGATATCTTGGACAAGACATCTAGCACGTCCTCTGCAATGAACCCGCGTGCCGCAGCTTCCATATCCAGGACTGCAAAGGGCTCCGCATCCATGATATTGGACGTTTCGCAATCCGTGAAAAACTCAAAGGTCAAACCATCGGTCAGAATTCCAAGTCTGACGGAATGAAGAGCTGTGAAGTATGCCCTTAATTGACCGCGATTGGCGGCAAGATCAGTCCCGGCTCTTTTGCATTCGATGGCAATAATAGGTACGCCATCGCGAAGTACGACATAATCCGCACGCTCTTGAAAGCCCGTGCGAAAATCGGCCGGATATTCCGGTTGAAGGACATACGGGTTCGCGCAGTCATATCCCAAAGCGCCGATCACGGGGAGAACGAGATGTTGCTTCGTGCTTTCCTCGTTCCCGCAAGCCGCTTTTATGTCGGCTGATCGCTGGGCAATAATAACGAGCTTTGCCTCGAGCTGGCGTGAGGCATCCATCTCGCACCCTCAATTAGAAAAAGAATCACGCGCCATCTCAACACGCGCAAATCGCGATGTCCCCAGGTTGCAATGGGACACTTATACGAATTTTGTGGATTATAGAATTTCTGCCGCCGACGGCCTCTCGCGAC
>CAYYDL010000150.1:0-15803 GCA_964470545.1 uncultured Hyphomicrobium sp.
CCTTTTCATGCCCGAGCGATGCCGCAATCATCAACGCGGTGCGTCCGCGATTATCCTGATCGTTAAGGCGGGCGCCGCGGGCAATCAAAAGCGTAATGACATCCCCAATGTCGTTGGAACCTGCGCCGTCATCATGTCCTGCCGCCCACATCAGCGCCGTCAGATCGTTGCCGTACCGTGCATTGACGTCAACCGATTGATCGAGAAGAGCACCGGCGACGCTCGTGAAGCCGCGCGCGACAGCATAGCAAAGAGGTCCCTTGCCCGTCGCGTCGGTCCGCTTTGGGTCGGCACCCTTAGCGAGCAGCAGCCGCACCAGCATTTCGTTGCCCATGTACGCGGCCGCTTCGATAGGTGTCAGACTGCTGCGTCCCGGCAGGTTCACGTCGGCGCCGTGCGCGATGAGCGCGCTGGCAGCAGGTTGATTGTCCTGCTCGACAGCCACGAAAAGCGCCGTCGAGCCGTCGAGATCGCGCGCGTTGATCGCGGCCCCTCGCGCCAGGAAAAGCTCGAGAATGTCTGTCTTGCCCGCTTTTGCCGCGTGTGTGAGCGGCATCCGGCCCATGCGATCGCGCGAACCGAGCGAAGCGCCATCGTCGAGGAGATGGCGAGCGAGAGCGAGGCAACCTTTATCGGCGGCCGCCGAAAGTGCAGAGTTGATCTCCAACGGGCCCGCGTTCGCTTTGATCTGATCGTAGTGCTGCTGCTGTTCCTGACAGACGCGCTCCCTCGCCTCGACGCTATTTGCCGCGATCGCGCAGATCGCCAAGCCGAGAACGGAAGTAGCCAAAGAGCGGGCAAGATCGAACAAGTGATTGGCCTCCATCGCCGTGGCGGCATGCTATCTCGGCGATAGATCGGTTTCCACACATGAAGGGATCACCGTAAACCAATTTTCAGAATGGTCGCGTCGGATGCAGCGATGCAAAAAAGAAAACCGTTCCGATCACGAAAACCGCTGCGGAGCTAACCAAGCTGGCGCTTCGAGCGACGATGTTTCCCCACCGGCCTTCTGCGCCGGCCATTGCGACTGCGAGGCGCCGCGATCCGACGGATAAGGCCGCAAGGCCCGAAACGGTTAATGCGGTCCCAAACGCCATCGCGAACGTAGCGAGAATGCCCGCCCACACGAGGCCCTGCGTTGCGGCAAAGATGATGACGAGCAAAGCGCCTGTGCAGGGCCTTACGCCGATCGAGAAGGAGATTGCAAGGGCCCGTGCCCAGGAGAGTTCCCCCCTGAGTTCTTCGGGTCCCGGTAAGTGCGCATGCCCACAGTGCTCATCGTGCATGTGGTCTGCGCCATGATCATGGGAATGCTCATGTCCGCAATGGCAGGCACTTTCGCTTCCACCGGCAGCGGCATGGCCTCGTGGATGATGGTGATGTTCATGATCGTGTTCGCGAACATGAAAGGCATGACTATGAAAATGACCGTCGCCATGCACGTTCTCAGCCGGGCGACCGGAATTCAAACGGTTCGGCCGCGTCAGCTTCCGCATGAGCGCCGGCCAGATCTGCCTGAACATCAGCCACGCGCCGATAACGGCTACGAATGCCCAGCTGAGCGTTTCAAGCCAAGCCTCGGCCCACTTTGTCTGCAGCCCCGTTGCGCGGGCGGCAAGGTACAATCCACCAACTAGCGTAATTGCCGATAGAGCCTGAATGAGCGACGACAAAAACGCCAAGAATATTCCGCGGCGCAAAGTCTCTTTGTCCGCAAGCATATAGGAAGAGATGACCGCCTTGCCGTGCCCAGGCCCAACGGCATGAAGAATGCCGTAGATGAAACTTGCGATGACAAGAGCACTCGTTGCGGTCGCAAAATTGCTCGCGGACTTCAAGTTGCGCACTGTCCCGATCATATTTTGAGTGAGGCGATGTTGCTCGAAAAGAAGAATGGACCACGCGCTATCGATGGCGCTCGTCATGAAGGAAGTTTCGCGGCTCGGCGCTTGCGTGGCGCCAGTCATTCCGAACGGCGCTTTCGCGGGCGAAGACACTTCAGCCGCGCCGACCGGACATCCAAGCAACATCACCAGTGCGACTACTCCTACAACGCACGCGGTAGCCCAATGAGAATATGGCGCACGCCGAATCGCGAGCAGCCTGTTGCGCTTTCGATGTATCATAAGTCCCCCGCTGCAGAGTGCCCGCCCGAATGTAACGTTGGGTGATTGAAACGTATGTTATATTATTGAATAGACACCGTATGATTATGACCGCAGAGAGGCAGTCGATATGCTTCTGGAGCAGGTCGCGGCGATGAACTTGGAATTGGACACTCACTCAATGAAATTATCGAGATTTCTTGCTCGTCTTTGCATCATCGCGCCGGTCATCGCGCTCGCCGGCATCTCCGACTCCGGCCCGACAGCGGAGGAATATATCGGCTACACGAACGGCGAGGCCCATCTGGTGCCCGTCGGCCAGCTCAGGCTGAAGGGCTATCGCATTCAATGCGGCGACCGGCCGACGGTCATCGACGAGAAGCTCGATGATTATGGAGCTGCATATCCCGGCTTCATTATTCTCAATACGCGGCTTCTCGATAAATTGCCGCGGCCGGTCGAGCTTTGGATCTATTCACACGAATGCGGGCATCAGTTCCGCGGCCCCGACGAGCAAACGGCAGATTGCTTCGGAGTTCAGCGCGGACGCCGTGAAGGATGGCTCACCGAGGATGGCCTGAACCAGGTCTGCGATTTCATCAGAGCAGCCAAAGGCGACAACATGCACTTTGCGGGTCCGCATCGCTGTGAAGCCATGCGCATCTGCTATACGGACCCCGACGTTCATTGATCGGCGGATGAATCAATTGCGGCGAGCCTCCGAAAGCTCGCCGCGTAAATAGGGCAGGAATTCGGACCTTCAGGGTCAAGTTCCTGCAAATGCTTTCGAGAGTTGATCGACGTTGTAGCGGAACATTTTCACATAGGTCGGCGCCGGGCCGTCGGCTTTCGACAGCGATTCGACGTAAAGCTCTCCCCCGGGCTGCGCGCCGGTCGCCTTTGCGATCTGCGAGACGAGACGCGAATCATTCGAATTCTCGAAGAAGTATGTCTTGACCTTCTCCGCCTTGATCTGATCGATCAGCTTTGCAACGTCGGCCGCCGATGCTTCGGTCTCCGTCGAGAGCCCGATCGGCGAAAGAAATTGCACGCCGTACTCCCGCCCGAAGTAGCCGAAGGCATCATGGCTCGTCAGAATTTTGCGCCGGTCTTTCGGCACGGTCTCAATGACCGACTTCGCATACGTGTTGAGGGCATCGAGTTCCTTGGAATATTTTGCCGCGTTTGCCTTGAAGTCGGCGGCATCTGCTGGATCGGCTGCCGCGAGCGCTTTCTCGATATTCGCGACCCAGACTTTGACGTTGACAGGGCTGTTCCACACGTGCGGATCGGTGACGGTCTTGCCGTCTTCTTCCATCGTGCGCGTCTTGATGCCCTTCGACACGACGTATGGCTTGCCGCTGTAGCCAGAAGCTGAGACGAGCTTTTCGAACCAGCTTTCAAGACCTTCGCCGCTGATGAAGGTGATGTCGGCCTGCTTCAATGATTTCGCATCGTCAGGAGAGGGCTCGAACTCGTGCGGATCGCCATTCGGTCCGACGAGGCTCTTGACGTTGACGTGATCGCCGCCGACCTGCTTCACGACGTCCGCAAGCACCGTGAAGCTCGCGACGGCATTAAGCGTTTTTGCCGATGCAGCGGCAGAAAAGCTGGCGCCGACCGCGGCCGACGTTAAAAGCCCCAAGATCAGACTTGGAATCCTCATGTTCGATCTCCTGTTTAAGCTTTGAAGTGAGGGCGTGGATAGAGGCGGCGCAGCAGACCCGAAGGGCTGAGCAGGAGGGAGGCGCCATAGATGCAGCTTGCGGTCAGAATGATCGTCGGACCGGACGCCAGCGCGAAATGGAAAGACGCCACCAAGCCGAGATAGCCGGATAAAGCTGCGGTGAGCGCGGCGGCGGCGAACATCGCAGGAAGCGATTGCGCCCAGAGACGCGCCACGGCAGCGGGGAGCATCATCAGGCCCACAGCCATTAGCGTGCCAAGCGCTTCGAAGCCCGCAACGAGATTGAGGACGACGAGCAGTAGAAACAGGAAATGATAAAGCGAGCCACGTCCGCCTACGGCGCGCAGGAAGCCGGGATCAAAGCATTCCGCGACCAGCGGGCGATAGACGACAGCCAGAACGACGATGGTGAGTGACGCGATCCCGCCGACGAGATAGAGCGCCCGCGCGTCGATAGCGAGAATCGTCCCGAACAGAACGTGCAGCAGATCGATGTTCGAGCCGCGCAGTGATACGATCAGAACGCCGAGGGCCAGAGACGTCAGATAAAAGCTCGCGAAGCTCGCATCTTCACGGAGAGCCGTGGTTCGGCTGATGACGCCGGACAAAATGGCGATGCTGAGGCCAGCAACCAGTCCGCCGAGCCCCATCGCGGGGAGCGACAGACCCCCCGCAATGAGAAAGCCGACGGCCGCGCCTGGAAGGATCGCATGGCTCATGGCATCGCCCATCAAGCTCATGCGGCGGAGCATCAACAATACGCCGACCGGCGCCGATCCGAGGGCAAGCGCGAGACAGGCAACCAGTGCGCGCCGCATGAAGCCGTAGTCGACAAACGGGGCGATGAAAACGGACTCGAGCGTCATGCCGCCGCCGTTTCTTCTTCGCAGACGTCCGCGCTTTCATCCCAGCTTTCCGCCATGGCCCGGGCGCGCAGAAGATTGCGCGAGGACATCGCGACCGTGGTCGGCCCCCATTCGATCGCTTCCCGCGCCAGTAAAAGGGTTTGGGGGAAATAGGCGCGGACCTGGTCGAAGTCATGCAAAACCGCGATGATCGTCCGTCCGTCCGTGTGCCATCGCCGCACGATGTCGAGAAGATCGCGTGTGGTGCGCGCATCGATCGCGGTAAAGGGTTCATCCAGAATGATGACTTTGGCGTCCTGAAGCAGAAGACGTGCAAAGAGCACGCGCTGAAACTGCCCGGCCGATAGCGAGCCGATGTTGCGAGCGCCGAACCCGTCCAGTCCGACAGCTTTCAGCGCGTCCTGCGCTCTTGCCACAGCATGCGGATCGACGCGGCGGAAGGCGCCGCTTCGATGCCACGCACCTAGCATCACCGTATCTGCGACCGACATCGGAAACTGGCGATCGATCTCTGCAGCCTGGGGCAGATATCCGAAATCGCGTGCCGACAATCCGCCGCGATCGATGGCACCACCGGCCAACGGCAGCTCGCCCATGATCGCTTTCAACAGGGTGGATTTGCCTGCGCCGTTGGGACCTGCGATGGCGGTCATGCTGCCTTTGGAAAAAGCGCCGGTCACATGATGCACGGCGGGGTGGCGCGCATATGCGACCGTGACATCTTCAAGCTTGATTGCGGGAAGCATCATGGTTCCGAAACCGCCCATGCAATGGCGATCCAGAGCGGCACCAGAACCAGCATTGCGCTCGCAAATCGCATATATGCAGGCCGGGCCATCATCGAATGAATAAATGGGTCGCGGTTTTTCATCGGCGAAAGATCGTTTGTTGAGTACAATCGTATAATATAACATTTTATGCGGAATGACTATGGCCAAAATGCGCGGGCGCCTGCGAATGACCGAGATGGGTTGCGATTTCTGTGTGCGTGAGTGCGCTAGCGTCTGTGCGCACCGCCTCGCCGTTGGGCTGGTCTTCTGTTGCTTGATCCGATCGCTTCGGATGCAAGCTTTCGCTGGAAAATCAAAAGGCTAAGAGACAGTTCGCATCGTCTCAGCGCCATCCGGCAAATATTGCCAAAAATTGATTTTGATCAATTCAGGTTGCGACATATGGAAACTTGAATGAAGAAGTCAAGTTTCCTATGTCCATCAACGACCCTTAGACATAAAGTGAGGGGAAGAGGCAGTGCTCGCCCCATTTCTTATTATGCTTCGAGAAGGCATCGAAGCGGCGCTCATTACAGGAATAGTCGCCACCTATCTTGCTCAGACGGGCCGGTCCGAATGGATGCCTGCCGTATGGGTAGGGGTTCTGCTCGCTGTGGCGCTATCCCTGTTCGCTGGTGCGGGCCTTCTCTTTCTTAGCGCCGACTTTCCGCAGAAGGCCCAGGAACTGTTTGAGGCCGTCGTCGGACTGATCGCTGTCGCGGTGCTCATCTCGATGGTCTTCTGGATGCGCAAGGCCGCGCGCTCGATCAAGTCAGAGCTTCAGCATTCCGTCGACACGGCCCTATCGGCCGGACACAACGGAGCGTGGGCACTGATCGGACTCGTCTTCTTCGCCGTCGCGCGCGAGGGCCTGGAGTCGATATTCTTCTTGCTTGCGATTTTCCAGCAAAGCGATGGCGTCGCTGCGCCCCTCGGCGCTGTCGCCGGCATCGCTGTAGCTGTGGTGGTCGGCTTGGTGATCTACGTCGGTGGGGTCAGGCTGCATCTGCGCCGCTTCTTTCAGTGGACCGGCATCTTCATCATCTTCGTCGCCGCCGGGATTCTCGCACGGGCCGTCGGCAATCTTCACGAAGCCGGTCTTTGGAACGGCCTGCAGGCACACGTTTATGACTTGAGCGCCGTGTTGCCGACATCGAGCCTGCTCGGAACCATTTTGTCGGGCGTCTTCAGCTATCAGGAAAATCCGACCGTCGGCGAGGTCATCGTCTATCTCAGCTTCCTCGCAGCCGTACTTTACTTTTACCTCCGCCCCGTTCGGCCGGATGGCGTTGGCATCGAATCCTATCGGGGAAGCACAAATGTCCGCGCCTGAGGCCGGGAACGCAAAGCCATCGGCCCCTTCTGCTCGCCTTATGTATCTCGCTGTTGCGGGAGCGGCAGGCCTCGTGCTCGTCGGCGGGGCGGCCTTCTATGTTGCGACCCTGAAGAGCCATCACGGCGACGACGCTGCCAATATAAAAGTCGCGGTCACGCCAAAGTCGTGCGAGCCGAACGAGATTTCGGTTCCGGCCGGCGAGCGGACGTTTGAAATCGCAAACAGGTCGGACCGTCCCGTGGAATGGGAAATTCTCGACGGCGTCATGGTTGTCGCCGAGCGGGAAAATATCGCGCCGAGCTTCAAGCAGACGTTGAAGGTGCGCCTCGCACCGGGAGACTACGAGGTGACCTGCGGCTTGCTTTCAAATCCGCGGGGAACGTTGCACGTGGTGCCATCGCAAGAAGCAAATGCCGCACCGACGCACGCAACGATGCGAAGCTTTCTTGGCCCGCTGTCCGAATATAAATTCTATCTTGGCCGGCAAAGCAGCGCAGCGGTGCGCACGGCAAAAGATCTGGCAGACGCCATACACGCGGGGGATCTCGCGAAGGCTCAGGCGCTCTATGGCGTGGCGAGGCAGCCTTACAAGCGCATCGAGCCGGTCGTTTATCGCTTTTCCGACCTCCAGAATTCAATCGATCCGGTTGCAGACTACTTCGAAAAGCGTGAAGCGGACCCGGCGTTCGTCGGCTATCATCGCATCGAACGCGGTCTGTTCGTCTCGAAGAGCCTGGATGGACTGGTGCCGGTCGCCGATCGGCTCGTCGCCGACCTCACAACACTCAATGAACGTCTGAAGGCGATGAAGATGACGCCCGGCATTCTGATTGATAGTGCCGGGAACTTCGCCACGCAGCTTTCGCGCGACCGTTTACCTGCAGATGAAAGCCGCAGCGCTCCGGGCAACTTGTCTGACATCGAGGCCAATCTCGATGGCCTAAGCAAAATTGTCGGCTTGCTCCGCCCCGTTGTAAAGCCCGTCGATCCCGAGCTCGCGCAACGGATCGATACAACCTTCAGCGCGACGGAAAACGTGGTCGCCGAGCACAAGACCGACGCCGCCTCGGCCGACGCGCCAGACCCTCCAGGCCACCGCAAGAAGCTTGTCGCCGCCTTCACCAATCTTGCGGATGCGCTCAATCAGTTGCCGTCCGCCATAGGGATTGATTCCAATGGCACATGATCCGAAAGCCACCACCGGAAAGCAAAGCGCCCTCACGGCAGACCGCAGGAAGCTGCTGTTGGGCCTCGGCGTTGCGGCAGGTGGTGCGTTGGCATCGACCCTCGTGCCGGAGAAAAGTCTCGGTGCCGAAGACGAAACCACCGAAAGGCAAGTGACCGACGCGCCCTCGAGCAATCGCGCCGACGTCGAGCAAAGAGTGCCGTTCTACGGCATTCATCAAGCGGGCATTGTCACGCCGCGGCCCGCGAACGGCATGGTCGTGGCGTTCGACGTGATCGCCGATACTCCAGCCGATTTCGACAAAATGCTACGAAAGCTGACGGAGCGCATCGTCTTCCTGACGCAAGGTGGCCAGCCGCCGAGTCTCGATCCGAAACTCCCGCCCCCCGATTCCGGGATTCTCGGGCCCGAAGTCTTTCCGGACAATCTTACGATCACCGTAGGTCTCGGCGATTCGATGTTCGAAGACCGCCCGTGGCTGAAGCATTTGAAGCCGCGGTGCCTCCAAAAGATGACGCAATTCACGAATGACGCGCTCGTCGCTGAACTGTGCCACGGCGATCTGTCATTGCAGTTTTGTGCCAATTCTGCCGATACGAACATTCATGCCCTGCGCGACATTCTGAAAAATATGCCGGAATATCTCGTTCCTCGCTGGAAGCAGGAAGGCAATGTTCCGACGATCCTTCCGGACGCCGATGGCCATGTTCAGAGCGCTCGAAACTTTCTCGGGTTTCGTGATGGCTCGGCCAATCCTCATTCAAGCAACGAAGCGCTGATGAATGAGATTGTCTGGGTCGGCCAGGGTGACGGCGAGCCCGAGTGGGCGATCGGCGGCACATACCAAGCCGTGCGTATCATTCGCAATTTCGTCGAACGCTGGGACCGTACGCCGCTCGGCGAACAGGAGCGCATTTTCGGCCGCAAGAAAATGTCCGGCGCGCCGATGGATGGCAAAACCGAAAACGACGTGCCGAACTATGCGAAAGACCCGAATGGCAAAATCACGCGTCTGGACGCCCACATCAGGCTTGCCAATCCGCGCACGCCGGAAACTCAGAAAAACCTCATTTTGTGGCGGCCGTTCAACTATTCGAACGGAGTCACGAAGAACGGCCAGCTCGATCAGGGGCTGTTGTTCATTGTCTATCAATCAGACCTCGAAAGAGGGTTCATTGCCGTGCAAACGAGGCTCAATGGTGAGCCATTAGAGGAATACATCAAGCCGATCGGCGGCGGTTATTTCTACGTTCTTCCAGGGGCGCGGGAATCTGGCGACTATCTGGGCCGAAAGTTGGCCGAGGCCGCGGCGGCGGGACCGCCGACATGATCCTGAAAACCTGAAGAATGGAGGGACGACCCTTGAAGCCACACTTCTTAGCCGCGACGGCGCTCGCGGCGGCGCTTGGATACGCTGGGATGGCGTATGCAGAGGACGAAGATTCCAAACTCGTCGAGCCCCTCGCCGCGTATAAGAGCTACGTGGCAGACCATACCGAGAAGCTTCTCGAAAACACCACGAAGTTTACCGATGCCGTCAAGGCGGGCGACGTTGCGAAGGCGAAAGCCCTCTTCGCGCCGACGCGCATGGACTATGAAGCGATCGAGCCGATCGCTGAGCTCTTCTCTGACCTCGACCATACGATCGACTCCCGTGCCGATGATTTCGAGGGCAAGGAGAAGGACCCGAAATTCTCAGGGTTCCATCGCATTGAATACGGCCTCTGGACCGAAAATAGCACCAAGGGTCTGGAGCCTTACGCAACGCAGCTTATGGCCGATGTCAAAGACTTGAATCACCGCATCGAGAACCTGACATTCCCGCCTGAAACCGTCGTCGGGGGCGCGGCGGCTCTGATGGAAGAAGTCGCGGCAACGAAGATTTCCGGCGAGGAAGATCGCTACAGCCATACCGATCTGTGGGACTTCAAGGCGAACTTCGATGGCTCGAAGAAGATCTACGATCTCGTGAAACCCCTCATCGAGAAGGACAATGCCGACTTCGTCAAAAAGGTCGATGAAAACTTCAAGGTCGTCGACGACACGCTGGCAAAGTACAAGACCGCGGACGGATACGAACTCTACGACAAGCTCTCCGACGAGGATCGTAAGGTTCTTGCGGCGAAGGTCAACGTGCTCGCAACTGAACTCTCGACTCTGCGTGGTAAGCTCGGTTTGAACTGAGCAGCAACTACTCGAACTCGCGATCGATCGCGGCCCTTGGATCTCTGCTCTCGCCTTCCGCGAAGCAGATGCCAGGGCCGCAGTTGCATTCAGCGGATGCGATCCGAGCGCGTGAGACTGTAGCCCCAACGACACGATTTCACGGCGTCTCATTGTTGACTTATACCGTAGACTTTCGTAAGTCTGCCTAAGCCCGACGACTCGTCGGGATCTTCATTGCGTGCACCTCCGGGGGAGGGTCCGCGAAGAGGAGGCAAGCCCGCCATTGTGCGCCAAAGCGCTCAGCCAGCCAGCCCCGTATCAACAAGGGAACAACGGGGGACAATGGAATGGCTGTGCGCAGCGTCGGCAATTTTTCAAGTTCGGGTTCAATAAGTTCCGTATCGTCGGTGAATTCGAGCCGCCGCGGTTTCGGCAAAGCGGCGTTGACGCTAACCGCGTCGGCCGCCGCGCTGACATTGGCCGGGGCGGCCCTTGCACAAGAAACACCGCTGCCGGGCATCGACGTGCAAGGCGCAAAAGCCAAGAAGAGCAGCGCTCCGAAGAGTAAACCAAAGCCGTCTCAAGCCGCGCAGTCGCAAGCCGCACCACCACCTCCAGCAACTTACGGCGGCAATCAGGCTGGGTTGGTCGATGCTCCCTATAACACGCCGGCAGGCGTCAGCGTCGCTGGCCAAGGTGAGATCCAGACGTTTGGCCAGACGAACGTTCAAGACGTTCTGCGCGCCATGCCTGGCGTTTCGACGGCCGATGATCCCAATAACCCTGGTATCGCCGTCAATATCCGCGGCTTCGAAGGCCAGGGTCGCGTAAACATGACAATCGATGGCGTCCGCCAGAACTTCCGTTTCAATGGCCATGATGCGTCGGGATTCACCTATGTCGATCCTCTGCTTTTGGCGAGCATCGAAGTCCAGCGTGGCGCGGTGTCGACTGCGGGCGGCGCAGGTGCCCTTGCCGGCACGGCCGACTTCCACACGCTCGATGTCGATGATGTCTTGAAGCCGGGACGAAATGCCGGCGGGCTCGCGCTTCTCTCATGGGGCAGCAATGGCGTCGGATTTTCCGAGATGGGTGCAGGCGCCATTCGGAGCGGCGCGGTCAGCGTCGTCGGCGCGATCAGCAAGCATAACGTCGACGATTATGACAACGGCCTTGGCCAGCGCGTGCCGTTCACCGATCAGGATCTGATTTCAGGTCTTGCCAAAGTTCACATCCAGATCGACCCGACGCAGCGGCTGTCGTTCGGAACCGTGCTTTACAACAACGATTTCACGGCGGTTTCCTACAACCAAAGCATAGACTCAAAGATCTATACCGCAAATTATTCGTACGACCCACTCGGCAACGATCTTGTCCATTTCCGCGCCAACTTTTACGGCAGCGACCTCAATATGGCGTATCTCAGTCCGGACGACGGAGTAGCATCTCCGCCGGATGCCTCGGGACGGCGCATTGAGGACGTCGGGCTGGGCTTTGATATTTCCAATACATCTTTGTTCGATGTGGCCGGAATTCACGCCAAATCGAACTACGGCTATGAATATTTCCACGACGACGTTGACGCATGGAATAAGGTCACTCCGGAACTGAATGGCGGCGCCAACCCGTCAGGCGATTCTACAATTCGCGGCGTATTCTCCGAGACGACGTTCTCAAAGAGCATCTTCGATTTCATCGTCGGCATGCGCTACGACGATTACAGTCTTAAGGGCTCCGGCAACGTTTCCGTGGACACCGTATTCGGTTTCTACACGCCGCAGCTGCCGTCATTTATCTCCGAAGGACCATACAAGGTCGACAAGTCGGATGGCGGATTCAGTCCTAAGCTGACATTGGCTATGAAGCCTGTCGAATGGTTCCAGCCCTACGTGACGTGGTCGAATTCATTCCGAGCACCGACAGTTTCGGAAACGCTTATTGGCGGGGTGCACCCGGCTGACGGAGGCGATCCCCTTCAGTTCGCACCAAATCCCTATCTGCAGCCCGAAACGCAGGAGGGCTGGGAATTCGGTTTCAACTCGAAGATCGATGGACTGTTCAAGCCCGGCGATGCGTTCCGCTTCAAAGCGGACTACTACACGATGGATGTTGAGAATTACATCACGGCCAGCACTGTAGATCCTCTTGGCCTGCTCTGGTTCTATGCCAACAATCCGGGCACGTCGAAAGTCGAGGGCGTCGAGCTTCAGGGCACTTACGACATCGGATATGCCTTCGCAGGACTGAGCTACAGTCACAATCACACGACGCTTCCCTCGCAGCTGGATGGCCTCGGCATGCACAGCTATTTGCCGGGAGACATAGCGACCGTGACGGGCGGGCTGCGGTTCTTCGATGAGCGCCTCACCGTCGGGGCTCGTGCCTATTACACCTCGAAGAGCCAAGTGGGAGAAATCAATACCGAGCCCGGCGGTCCCGCGTTCTACGATGGGTACACGACCTACGACCTCTTCTCCGATTACAAGCTCACCGACGATATCAACGTGGCATTGACGGTCAGCAATCTCACCGACGTCGCCTATCGCCCTGCGCTCAGCGCCGGAGGAACGGGCACTAATGTTCCGTACGACACGGGCCGAGGTCGCACCTTCCTTCTCACCACGAAGGCGAAATTCTAGTCGGCCCGGTCATGCCGAGGCACACAAAAACAAGCTGGCATCGGCGGAGCGATCTGCCGATGCCGTCGCAATGAAGACCAGTTGATGTAAACGGAGACAAGCGAACGATGACGCTCGTCGAACGCATTAGTCGCCAGCCGCCGTCACGCACGGTCGAGCCCGATTATGGGCCGTTAATGCCTCGATCTTCACGCGCCAATGTCGTGCCGCTCGATTTCGGCATGGCGGTCGGGCGGACTACTGCAAGCGCACACCGCCAGATGCCCGCTCTTTCGCGGTTCTCGATCCCGAAGACACTCGGCTCAGATAAGCCGGCACAAAGAAAACTTCTGATTGCCGCGATCGCGCTGTCCGCCGCGTTCCACGGCAGCATTCTTGCCTCTATGTTCATGGGCGACTCTGGCGAACAATTCGGCACCCTTTCTGACAAAACCGACACTTTCAGCCTGTCGATGGAACAATCGGTCGTTCTGGAGTCGATCTCGACGGAGAGCGTGCAGATGGCTGCGGCCGCCGCCGCATCGTCGCAGGCAGGTAGTGTCCAATCAGCAGAATCAAAGCCGCAGGAACTCGCAGAGACCGAAAGCGATCCGCTCTCCGACGAACCGCCGCCAAAGCCCGTCAAGGTGGCGGACGTGACTCCCGCCTCCCTCGCGCCCACGGATGATCCTCTGCCGGTCATTCGCGGCGGGGGCGAAGCCGACGCCGTCAGCGAAATCAAGGCCGACCAGATATCTGAAACGCCGGTTGAAGAAATGCCGGACGCTATAGAGACGAAAGAAGACACGCCGGCAAAGCCAAAGCGCGAGAAAGAGGTCGAAAAAGAAAAGAAGACACCGCAGAAGGAGTCGCATCAGCAGGTCGCCGGCAGCGCAACTTCGCGGTCGAACACGGCCCAAGCCGTCGTCAATGGGCGTGTTTCGGCGAGCCGTGGAAACGCTTTGAGCTACGGAGCGAAGATCCGCGCCCAGTTGGCACACAACAAGCCGACGAGCCTCGGCATGCGCGGAACAGTTCGGGTATCCTTTGGAATTTCAGCAGACGGCAGTCTCCGATATCTGCGTCTTTCAGAATCGTCAGGCAGCGCGACGCTTGATGATGTCGCGCTTGCCACGGTTCGAAAATCCGCGCCTTTCGGAGATCCGCCTCCTGAGCTGACGCCAGATCAGCTCTCTTACGTCATTCCCTTCTATTTCCGCTGAGCACCTCCGCCGCTTTTTCCCGTTTGCGTGCGGGCAGCGGCGGCATCTTCCATGAGCTCATACCACATGGCATTGAGCACAGCGAAAGCAGCGGCGAGCGGCAGGCCGAGCAGCCAAGCAAAGTACCACATATTAACCTCTCCTCTTTCGGATGCCTCAATAGGCATGCCCGGTGTCATCGCGGATCGCCTTCTCGTCAACCTTGCCCCACATGACGTGATAGACCCACGTCGTATAGGCGACGATGAGCGGGATGAAGATCACGGTCACGACGAGCATGATGAAGAGCGTCAGATGGCTCGACGAGGAATCCCAGACCGTCAAACTCGAATTCGGATCAATCGACGACGGCAGAATGAATGGGAATATCGCGAAGCCGACCGTCACGATGATGCCGGCAATCGAGAGCGATGTCGCCAGAAGCGTCGCTATTTCGCGGCGGGCGACCATGAAGACATACGCCAATCCGGCACCCGTCAGACCAAGCAGCGGAGCAAGAATGGTCAGCGGATAGGATCCGTAGTTGTCAAACCACGCGCCCGACGCCCTGACGACAGTCTTCGAAAGTGGGTTTGACGGTCCCGCCGGATTCACCGTGCTGGTGATATGGTAGCCGTCGACTCCGATCCAGAGCGCGATGCCGCCGATAATGAACAGTGCTATCGTAGCAAGAGCCGCAAGGCTTCCATAAGCCCGCGCGCGATCTGCGACGGGACCTTCGGTCTTCAGCACGATCCACGCGGCGCCATGCATGACGAGCATTGCGACCGATACCAATCCGCAGAGCAACGCGAAGGGATTGAGCAGCTCGAACAGTGTCGTACCGTCGTAGAAGATCCTGAGGTCGCTGTTGAAGTGGAAAGGAACGCCAAGCAGGACGTTGCCGACAGCCACGCCAAAGATCAGTGCCGGCACGGCGCCGCCGACAAAGAGCGCCCAATCCCACGCGTTGCGCCAAGTCGAGTCTTCTCTCTTCGAACGATACTTGAAGACGACCGGCCGCAAGATCAATGCGAACAGGATGGCGAACATCGCCAGATAAAAACCGGAAAACGACACGGCATAAAGTGGCGGCCAGGCAGCGAAAATAGCGCCGCCTCCGAGGATCAACCACACTTGGTTGCCCTCCCACGTCGGTCCGATGCTGTTGATCACCACACGCCGCTCAAGATCCGTCTTCGCAACGAATGGCAGCAATGTCGCTGCTCCGAGATCGAAGCCGTCGGTCACGGCAAATCCGATGAGAAGCACTCCGAGCAGCAGCCACCAGATGATGCGGAGCGTTTCATAGTCGATGAATTGATGAAGGATCATATGCGCTTACTCCGCAGGAGCGAGTGATGGGGGAACGAGAATGGCTTCCGGTTCATCGTCGGGCTGAGGTCCCGCGCGGACACTCCGGATCATCAGGCCCATCTCGATGATGAACAACACCGTGTAGAGCGCAATGAAGCCAAGTAGCGTGAGGAGAACGGTCGTTGCGCCGAGGCTCGAGACCGCAGCCGCCGTCGGCAGAATGCCTTCGATGATCCAAGGCTGCCGGCCGAATTCCGCGACCACCCATCCGAATTCGGCGGCGATCCACGGTAACGGAATGGCAAAGACCGCGAGGCGAAGGAGCCAAGGATAATGGTCAAGCTTCCGTCTGGCGGATAGATAGAAGAACGTCGCCATCAGCGCTATGAAGAAGAAGCCGAGGCCGACCATGATGCGGAACGACCAGAATAGGGGCAGGACGCCCGGCACCGTGTCCCACGCCGCCTGTTCGATCTGAGCGTCGGTCGCCTTGCGAGGATCATCGACATACCGCTTCAAAAGCAGAGCATAGCCCAGATCGTTGCCA
>CAYYDL010000151.1:0-1603 GCA_964470545.1 uncultured Hyphomicrobium sp.
AGAAGCCGCTGGTCTCCCGCGTCTTCAGCAGAATCGCCGCTCCCGCGAGCAGAACGCCTGCAAGGACGATGGCCAGGGTGACGCGTCGGGGCGTGGTCATGCTCGGACGATCAGCCGGCCGCCACACGGCGTTCAGACGGCAACGGCCATCTCCGCCATGCGGGCCTGCTTCCACAGCGCGATGTAGCCGGTAAGATCGCGCATCATGCCCTCGAAGCCCTCGATGGTGAGCGACTGCGCGCCGTCGCTGACGGCCTTTTCGGGGCGAGGATGCACCTCGACGATGATGCCGTCTGCACCGATCGCAACCGCGGCACGGGCCACGGCGGGCACAAGGCTGCGCTTGCCGGTGGCATGGCTGGGGTCGACGATCACGGGCAGGTGCGTCAGCTCGTTGAGGACAGGCACGGCCGCGATGTCGCAGGTGTTGCGGGTGGCGGTTTCAAACGTGCGGATACCGCGCTCGCAGAGCATGACCTGCGGATTGCCGTGGGCCACGATGTACTCGGCCGACATCAGCAGCTCCTTGATCGTGGAGCTGAGGCCGCGCTTCAGCATGACCGGACGGCCGCATTTGCCGAGCGACTTGAGCAGCGCGAAGTTCTGCATATTGCGCGCGCCCACCTGCATGATGTCGGCATACTGAGCGACCAGCTCGACGTCGCCGTCGGACATGACCTCGGTGATGACCGCGAGGCCGGTCGCTTCGCGCGCTTTGGCCAGCAGCTTGAGTCCGGCTTCCTCCATGCCCTGGAAGTCATAGGGCGAGGTGCGCGGTTTGTAGGCGCCGCCCCGGAGGATCTTCGCTCCGGCGGCCGCCACTGCCTCCGCCGTCTGCATGATCTGCGGTTCGCTTTCGACCGAGCACGGGCCGGCCATGGTGACGAACTCGTCTCCGCCGATTTCGACCTTGCCCGCGCGGATCACGGTGCGCTCCTGGCGAAACTCCCGGCTGACGAACTTGTAGGGCGCCGAAATGCGCACGGCGCGTTCGACCCCCGGGGTTGCCTCCAGCGATTCGAGGCAGGCGGTGACATCTCCTCCGACACCGACTACGCCGATCACGACGCGCTCCTCGCCTTCGATCGAGTGCACTCTGAAACCAAACTCGCGAATCCGTTCGCAGACATTCTCTACTTCTTCCCGGCTTGCATGAGGCCGCATGGAAATGATCATTGAGACCTTCTTAAAAAAGCGACACCTTCTATAAAATTCAAAACCCACTCTTTCGAGTGGGTTGGTTTTTTTAACTTACTCGCCTTGCGAAAACCAACGCCACTATGGGGTCCGAGCCCAAAATCGGTAACCGAACCACGAGACGCAGGTAAATCGCATGAAGCCGAAGTATATCACTTTCGTCGTAGCCATCGGAAAACCGAGACTCCGGTACCGATAACGGAGAGGCCAATGATGACCAGGACAAAGTTCTGCACGGCCGGTGAATTGGCCATCTGAATGATTCGCCGGCCATAGACGATGGCCAGGCCGCCTTCGATGCCGAACCGGATCAGGCGGCACCCCGCGATGATGGCGAGCATCTTTTTCCGGGGATACTGCAGCGCCGATACGGCCAGGATGACGGCAGTGAAAGGGAAGGGCGGTG
>CAYYDL010000152.1:0-6425 GCA_964470545.1 uncultured Hyphomicrobium sp.
TGCCGCCGTGCATGGCGCGGGCCGTGCGCGCAATGTCGTGTGCCTTGCCGCTGTTGTTGCGATTTATGAGTGAAATCATTTCGGGCGCAAACTTGCCGTCGTCGATGAGACGACCGACTCGCAGCGCCGCCTGGAGGCCAAGCGTGATTTCGGTCTCCATATCGGCGAGTTTTTTCTGCACGAGCTGCGTTGCGGCGAGGGGGCGATTGAACTGTCTGCGGTCGAGCGTGTATTGCCGGGCCGCGTGGAAGCAGAACTCGGCCGCGCCGAGCACGCCCCAGGCGATGCCGTAGCGGGCGCGGTTCAAACAACCGAAGGGGCCAGCTAAGCCTTCAGCGTTCGGCAGCAGGGCGTCATCGGAAACTTCGACACCGTCCATCACGATCTCGCCGGTAATGGACGTGCGCAGCGACAACTTGCCTGCGATCTTCGGCGCCGAAAGTCCCTTCATGCCCTTTTCAAGAACGAAGCCCCTGATCTTGTCACCATGGGCCGCCGATTTCGCCCAGACGACGAAGACATCCGCGATCGGCGCATTGGTGATCCACATCTTGGAGCCCGACAGCCGGTAACCGCCATCGATCTTCTCAGCTTTTGTTCGCATGCCGCCAGGATCGGAGCCTGCGTCGGGCTCCGCCAGGCCGAAGCAGCCGATCAGTTCGCCGCTCGCGAGTTTCGGCAGATATTTCTCGCGCTGCGTTTTGGTGCCGTAAGTGTAGATCGGGTGCATGACGAGCGAGGACTGCACGCTCATCATCGAGCGGTAACCGGAATCGACGCGCTCGACTTCGCGCGCGATCAACCCGTAGGAGACGTAGCTCGAATCCGAGCCCCCGTAATTTGATGGAAGCGTCGGGCCAAGCAGACCGAGTGCGCCCATCTCACGGAAAATGCCGGGATCGGTGGTTTCGCGGGCATAGGCCTCGATGACGTGCGGCTGTAGTTTGTCCTGGCCGAAACCCCTCGCAGTATCGCGGACAAGTTTTTCATCGTCGGTCAATTGATCTTCAAGGAGAAAGGGATCGTCCCATACAAACGTCGAACCAGCTGCCACGTCGCGCTCCTCATCGGCACTCAATTTTGGGGCCACTCTAGTTGGGACCGAGAGGATAGCAAACGGTGACGAAAGACGGACAATTGGTCTGATTTGGTTGTTCCACGGTAATTTCGGGCCGTTGCTCCCTGCATCGGGCAATGCTATCGGCCGGGCGTCGATGGGCGGCTCTGAACGCGCCGACGTCGAAGCCATATGGGCGCAAATTTTTATGTCCTCAGGGATCGATCACAATGTCGAAGCGGCCTCTCGTCGGCGTTATCTGCTGCCAGCGCAACCCAGATGATCCCGTCCAAGGCGTCGCGGAGCGCTATCTTCGTGCCGCGCCGTTCGTCGGGGCAGATTTCGTGCTGGTGCCGTCGATGCCCGACATTTTCGATGCGGGGTCAATTCTCGGCCGATTGGACGGTATTCTGCTGACGGGAAGTCCCTCGAACGTTGCACCCGGTCTCTACGGGAGCGCGGACGCGGGAGATGGTCCCTATGATCCGGGGCGCGATGGCATGGCGTTTCGGCTGATCTCGGAATCGGTCGAACAGGATCGTCCGGTGCTCGGGATTTGTCGCGGATTTCAGGAGATCGCGGTCGCATATGGAGCGACACTCCGGCGTGATCTCGGTAACGACAGCCGCGAGCAGATCCACCATACCAAGCCGGGCTTGCCCATTCCGGAGATGTTTGCACTCGAGCATCGCGTGGAGCTTGCGTCGGGCGGCGTGCTTGAACGCATGATGGGAGCGCCATCGATCGTCGTCAATTCGGCTCACTTCCAAGGGGTGAGCGAGCTCGGCGACAAGCTCGTGATCGAGGCAACGAGTTCCGACGGTGTCACCGAGGGCATTCGCCCGATCTCGGGCGAGCGCATTCTGGCCGTGCAATGGCATCCCGAGTGGCGCGTCGCCGACAATCCGAATTCGCGCGAGCTTTTTGCCTGGTTCGGGCTCTTACTCAAAGGAGCGACTATGAGGGAAGCCGCCGATCGCGTTGCGGAAGATGCGCAGCTGAGCGGCTGACGCCTTCAGTGTGCGGTGGTGAGAATTGCCGACAGCGCACCCTGTATGCCTGTCATCAGGATTTGCACCCCGATACAGAGCAGCAGGAATGCGGAGAGGCGGGTCAGGATACGCGCTCGGGCAGGGCCCAAAAGCGAGACCAAGCGATCTGCCGATGCGTAGCTTGCGCCCACGATCAAGGCGACGGCGATGGCCGCGCTGCCGGCGCCGGCGAAGAAGGGCAGAAGAGCTTCGGTCGTTGAGGGGCGATTGGCGCTGAGCGCGATGGCAACGGAGATCGTTCCGGGTCCAGTCGTGAACGGCATCGTCAGCGGAAAGAATGCGACGTCCGTGCTCCACGTGGCGGAAGGTCCGGCATTCGACGCATGGTCCTGTTTCCGATCTTCGCTTTCCTGCGGATTGTAAAGCATTCGCCAGCCCGAGACGGCGACGACGGTGCCGCCCGCGACGCGAAGGGCATCGATGCTGACACCGAAAAAGCTCATCAGCGTCGCGCCGACAAGGAGCGAGACAAGCATGACGATCGCGGAGTAGGTCGCGACCCGCCAAGCGAGCGCAACGCGCTCGGGATGCGGGCGGCCGAGCGTGATCTGGCTGTATATCAATGCCCCGCCAAACGGATTGACGATCGAGAAGAGTGCGGGGAAGGCAACCAGAAAGCTCGTGATGATGCCGCTCAGATAGGCCATGGCTGCTGCTCGCGGGGAATGGGGATCGTCGAAAAAGTGAAGGACGGCTTCTTAGCGTCGAAACGCCGAAGACGATAGTCTCGTTTCAGTTTTCTACCAGGCGCTCGAGGGCTCGGCTCTGCCGAAGACTTCCTGTAATCGACGTGAGGTTCCAGGCGACAGTCCGTCCGGCAATGCGTCGAGGGCAAAGAAGCTTTGCTCCGCAATTTCCGTGTTGGGTGTGGGAGCCGTGTCGCGCCGCCAATGGCGGATCATGAACAGGATGATGTGGTCTCCGGGATATTCGGCGAAATGCGCGTAGACACCGACGAGTCGGGGCGGCTGAAGGATGATCGCGCCCGTTTCCTCCAAGACTTCCCGCGCAAGGGCATCTTCGACTTCTTCGCCGCGTTCGACGCCGCCGCCGGGAAAATGCCAGCCGGGGCGATAACCGTGGCGGATCAGGAGAACGCGCGAGGCTTCATCGACGATCAGTCCTTGGGCGCCGAGTGTGACGATATCGGCGCGGCACGACAGAAGCGAGGTCAATCGCGTCAGCACGCCGGCGCTCTCCAGCCGTAAAGCCAATCGAATCCAGCCATGATGCCTTCGGGAGATCGCAGCTTCAGCGTGGCGTTGCGGGCGAGCGCCGAAGGGCCCCGCATATGGTAGATGCGGCCGTTGCGGAGAGAGGCTTCGGCGACTTTGCCGACGCGCGGACGACGGATCTGTTCGTAGTCGCGGAGCGCCGTCTCGAGATCGACTTTCGCATCAAGGCTGCGAGCGAGGGTCACAGCATCTTCCAAGGCCATCACGGCGCCTTGAGCGAGGAAGGGCAGCATCGGATGCGCAGCGTCGCCGAGCAGCACCGCGCGATTGGTGGTCCAGCGGGAAAGGGGCGGCGATGCCATACGGTAGAGCGACCACTGGCGCCAGCGGTTCGCGCTTTCGACGAGCTTTCTGAGGGGTGCAGCGAAGGATTTGATTTTGTCGTTGGCGGTGGTGGCAGTCGCGGGAGCATCCCAGTCCTCCTGAGACATTGCATCGTCGGCGATCGCCACAAGGGCGATGTCGCGGCCGCCATTGACCGGATAATGGACCGCGTGGGCGCCGCCTGCGAGCCAGATATGGACGGCATTGCCCGTTAGTTCCGAGGGCAGGTTCTCGGCCCGCGTGACGCTGCGAAAGGCCGTCTTTCCGACTGCCGTCAAACGCTGTGTGCAGTCGCTGATCTCCGGCCTGAGGCGCGACCAGAGGCCGTCTGCTGCAACAAGCAGCGATGCGCTCAGCGCCTCCCCGTTCGCGCCCACAACGGAGATGCCGTCATCTTCATTTGCGCAGGATACGATTTCAGTTGCCCGCACCAATGTGATGCGCGGTTCGTTTTCGGCGCGCTTTCGTAATGCGGCATGCAAATCGCGGCGGTGGGCGGTCCAATACGGTGCGCCGTGGCGTTGCGCAATCCACCGTCCGAGGGGCAGACGTGCAAGTTCTCTTCCGGACGAGCCGTCGTGGACGATCAGCGCGTCGGGGCTCGCGACCTTGTCCGCCAGGAATTCGGCAACCCCAAGCTCTCTCAGGATGCGTGTGCCGTTAGGTCCGATCTGAATACCGGCGCCTTCCTCCGGGAATTCGGCGCGGCGCTCGCAGACGCGGACGTCGACGCCGCGCTGGGCAAGGGCGATGGCAGTCGCGAGCCCGCCAATGCCCGCTCCCGCGATCACTGCGCTTCTGGGAGCGGGAGTCATGATGCTAGGTCCGGAGGAATTCTAAAAATCAAGCGGCGTCCGCGACGAGGCTGTCCTTCGGATCGCTTTCGTCGGCCTTGAGGCGTGGATCGTAGATGTAGAGCGTCGAGCAATAAGGGCAGAGAATTTGATTGTCCTGGCCCATGTCGAGATAGACGTGTGGATGATCGAAGGGCGAGCGGGCGCCCATGCAGTTGAACTCCTTGACGCCGACAAAAATTCGTTCGGCGCCAGCATCGTTTGCAAAGTGCGGGATCACTGCTCCGGCCATGCTTTACCCTTCCGCAACGGGAGATGTTTGGCCGCACCATATCCCCGTCGCCACGAGGATGGTAGGGGACATAGGAACTTTCAGAACTTTTGAGTGCGACCGCATGGACCATTTCGATAGCGACGGCGTCGACATCGCTTTCCTCGACACCGGCGGTGGTGGCGACAAGCCGCCGGTTCTGCTCATTCATGGCTTTGCTTCGAATGTCGAGACCAACTGGGTCAATACCGGTTGGGTGACGTTTCTGACGCGCGCCGGATATCGCGTCATCGCGTTCGATAACCGCGGCCATGGGCAGAGCCAGAAGCTTTACGAACTCGTCGACTACGGCGCGCCGCTGATGGCTGAGGACGCGCGGCGTCTGCTCGACCATGTCGGAGTGCGACATGCCAACGTCATCGGCTACTCGATGGGCGCGCGGATCGCGGCCTTCTTGGCGCTGACGCATCCAGATCGTGTCGCAGGCGTGGTTTTCGGCGGGCTTGGCATCAATATGGTGCGCGGCATGGCGGGAACGGGACCGATCGCACGGGCGCTCGAAGCACCGACCATCGACGATGTCACGAATCCGACGGCGCGGACCTTCCGCGCATTTGCCGAGCAGACGAAAAGCGATCTTCGAGCGCTTGCAGCTTGCATCCGGTCATCGCGCGCGCCAATCACGGCGGAGATGGTTGGCGAGATTGCTGTGCCAGTGCTGGTGGCCGTTGGAGACCAGGACGTTATCGGCGGGTCGGCGGAAGAGCTTGCGAAGCTCATTCCTGGCGCCCGGGCCTATACAATTCCAGGCAAGGATCACAATCGGGCCGTAGGTGATCGCACCTTCAAGACGGAAGCGCTGGCGTTTTTCGAGGCGTCCGTTTCGTCGCCGTGAGAATGGTGCTCCTGGGGACCGATGAACCGGACAGACAACGGGGATGTTGCGGAGCCGGACTCAAGGTCCTCAGGGCACACGCCCGCCGGGAGTTCAACCCCCGCGCAAGTGCTTTCACTTCCTATCCATGCGTCTTCGGACCGGTACGCGATACTTTTCCGATCGAAGACGCGGGACGGCGCATTTCAGGCCCTGCACGCGATACAAACTTCAGGCCCAGCCAGCACCTTTGGGAGCGCCAGCCACATAGCCCGGCTCGATGACGGAGCGATTTCATACTGATGTCGCTCTGAAGCTAACTGTGGATAACTTTGCTGCGGCAACTCTGTGCGTCTTGACGGCAACGTTCGCTGCCGCCTTCGGACTGCCGCGGTCCGCCTTGGCTTCGACAAGCGGATGGCGTGAATCCGTCCGAAAGGTCAGCGATACTGGCGTTTCGCTGGGGTGCGGAATGTTCTTAACGGGCCGTTAACGTTAACGCGGCTTACTCCCATTTCATGGTTCCGCGTCGTGTTCGAGTTTTTGTCCCAACGGTCGTCCTGATGCTTTCGGGACTGGGTCTGCTTTGGGGATGCGGCACGACAGGGCCCGATTTCCAGGTCAGAGACGATCCGTGGCGGTCGCCGGAGGAGCGGGCGTGCCTTGCGTCGGGTGCTGTCCGGCAGACGGCCTTTGTCCATGCACGTTCGGCCCTCGGAGGCCCGAGCGTCTGCGGGGCGGAAGCTCCCTTCGAGATGTCTGCTGCGGACAACGGGCGCGTTGAACTCAAGCCCGCGGCATCGCTCAGATGCCCGATG
>CAYYDL010000153.1:0-2012 GCA_964470545.1 uncultured Hyphomicrobium sp.
GAGGCTTGATACGCAGGCCGCAGCGGATTTGCAGCCAGGAGCGCGAGAATATCGGTCAGAAGCAGCTCTTGATGCTGTTGCTCGTGATTGATGCCGATCTCGACAAGGTGCGCGACTTCGTTTGGATTGTCAGCGTGCGACATCAAGGTTTCGAGAGCGTCATCGACATGCGCGCGATAGTTGAAAACGCGTTCGATCGACGGCCTCGTCAGCACGCCGCGCTTCGGACGCGGATGGCGCGGGCCCTGGCTCTCGTAGTAGGAATTGAAGCAATAATTGAACGCATCATCAAAAATCCGATAGCCCGGCAGATACGGCTTCAAGATGAAATTCTCAAAAAACCACGTCACGTGCGCGAGGTGCCATTTGGTCGGGCTCGCATCTTCCATGGCCTGAACAACCATGTCCTCGGCACTGAGGGGCGCCGCAAGGTCGAGGGAAAGCTTCCGTGTTTCGAAAAGACGCAGTTCAAGGGGAGACGAGCCCGCGCGCCGCATCTTGCCCGAGGTCTGGTGTCGCATCGATTTACTCCTGACTGCGTCTTTCCGATCTCGTGCGCCGATCTCAGGCTGAGACAAGAGAGTTCTCCCCCGGGACTGTCGACTGGCCTTGAATTTGATACCCATGAACTATTGGCGTATTCGTTCGGGGCGAGCGCATCGTTTCCTCGGATGCAATCATCCGGAGGATTTTTTGCAGGAGTCTCCGATGACGACCGACACCTTTGATGCCGCCATTATCGGAACAGGTCAGGCAGGTCCTTCGCTCGCCAATCGTCTGACGCAAGCGGGCTGGAAGGTCGCGGTTTTCGAGCGCGGGCGCTTCGGTGGGACGTGCGTCAACAACGGCTGCATGCCGACGAAGACGATGGTCGCGAGTGCCTATGCCGCCCACATGGCTCGCCGCGCCGGAGACTACGGAGTGGAAATCGCGGGTCCCATTACAGTCGACATGAAAAAGGTCAAAGCGCGTAAGGACCGCGTGTCGGACACAGCCTCCGCGAACATCGAGACTTGGTTGAAATCGATGCCTGGATGTACGATTTTTCGGGGTCACGCGCGCCTTGTCTCCCCTCGAGCGATTGTCTGCGGTGAAACGCGGATAAAGGCCGATAAGATTTTTCTAAACGTCGGGGGGCGTGCAATCGTTCCATCGATAGCGGGAATTTCGAAAATTCCTTTTCTCACCAATGAAACAATGATGGATCTCGATACGCTGCCACCGCACCTGATCGTGCTCGGCGGCAGCTATGTGGGGTTGGAATTTGCTCAGTGTTTTCGGCGCTTTGGTAGCCAAGTCACCGTCATAGAGGCTGCACCACGTTTGGTGCCTCGCGAGGATGCGGACGTCAGCGAGGCAATTCGGGACATTCTGGTCCGTGAGGGCATAGATGTTCGCCTCGGTAGCAAAGCCACCGGAGCCGCTCAAGAGAATGGCGGGGTTCGACTATCGCTCGATATGCCGGGCGGACCGACGGAAGTAGTGGGCTCGCATCTGCTGCTCGCCATCGGACGACGACCGAATACCGACGATCTTGGACTTGAAGCGGCCGGCATCGAAACGGATAAGGCAGGGCATGTCAAAACCGACGAGGAACTTCGGACCAGCGTCCGGGACATTTGGGCACTCGGCGACTGCAACGGACGCGGCGCCTTCACCCATACATCCTATAATGATTACGAGATCGTGGCCGCCAATCTTTTGGATAACGATCGCCGTCGCGCCAGCGATCGCATATTGACCTACGGGGTCTTTATCGATCCACCGTTAGGCCGCATCGGAATGACAGAGCGCGAGGCCCTGGCTGCTGGCCACAGTGTCCTCGTTGGCACGCGCCCGATGAGTCGCGTCGGGCGCGCCGTTGAAAAAGGCGAAACGCTGGGCTTCATGAAGATCGTCGTCGACCGAGATTCAAAGAAGATACTCGGCGCGGCCATCCTTGGAACATCGGGCGATGAGGCAATCCATGCGATAATAGCGACCATGTACGCCGATGTTCCCTATACCGTTTT
>CAYYDL010000154.1:0-5555 GCA_964470545.1 uncultured Hyphomicrobium sp.
TTCCAGCCGGCGGACATCGTCAATCAGGTCTTGAATTTCGGCCAGCCCGCGCCGATCGATATCCGTGTCACAGGACGGGACTCCGATAAAACGTACGCGGTTGCTTCGAAGATTGCGCACGATCTGAATGCGGTTCCTGGGATCGTCGACTCCCACTTGTTCCAGGTGCCGGACGCTCCTGCGCTGAAGGTCGACGTCGACCGCACGAAGGCCAGAGATTTGAGGCTCGACCAGAACGGTTTGGCAAACGACGTCCTGGTCACGCTGAATTCAAGTGCGCAGATTTCTCCGAACTTCTGGCTGAACCCCAAGAACAAAGTGAGCTATCCGCTTGTCGTTCAAACGCCGACTTATCGGGTGAATTCGACGAAAGACTTGTGGACATTGCCGGTCACGGCGCCAAATCAGAAAAGATCGCAGCTCCTGATGAACGTCGCGAAGTTCGGCCGAACAAAGGTGCCGATGATCGTGTCTCAGCTAAACATAGCACCGGTCTTCGACGTTGACGCCGACGTGCAGGGCAGAGATCTCGCCTCCGCGGCGGATGCGATCGACAAGGTGCTCGCGAAAGATCGTCCGGACGTCACCAGCGGCATCAAGGTGAAGCTTAGCGGACAGATCGAGACAATGAGGCAAAGCTTCGCCGGCCTTTTCGGGGGTATGGCGCTCGCCGTCATTCTCGTATTCCTGCTTCTCGTCATCAATTTCCAAAGCTGGCTCGATCCCTTGATCATTTTGATGGCCGTGCCTTTCGCGCTCGCAGGCATAATTTGGATGCTCTTCATCACCGGAACGCACATCAGTGTCCCGGCATTGATGGGCAGCCTGATGTGCATCGGTCTCACGACGGCCAACGGAATTCTTGTTCTGACGTTCGCCAATCAGCGGGCCGCTATGGGTGACGATCCCATGCACGCAGCGATCGCGGCCGGCTATACGCGACTGCGGCCTGTTCTGATGACGGCTGGCGCCATGATCCTCGGCATGATCCCGATGGCGCTGGGCGTCGGCGAAGGCGGCGAGCAGAACGCGCCTCTTGCGCGTGCCGTCATCGGTGGTCTCTTGTTCGCCACGATCGCCACGCTGATTTTCGTCCCGACAATGTATCGTCTCCTGCGACGCAAACCGGTTTCGAAAACTGAACATGGGAGCCTACCCCTTGAGCATGCTTGAGAAACGCGAGGACGCTGCAGATGCGGCCGAAAAGCTTCCGGGCGAGACCGATCCGGTCTCCCTGCACGACGTATCGCCAACGAAGAGCACTGCAATGACGCCTGCGCGCGACTATCCGAAATCGACCGGCCGGTGGATATCGATCATCGCACTGCTGTTCGCAGTGGGGCTGGGGGGCGCATTCCTCATGGTCAGCCGAATCAAGGCACGGGAGGAATACGGCCTCGAGCAGCAGACGCTCAAATCCGTCGCAATGCTCCCCCTCATCGACGTGGCAGCCGCGAAGCCTGGACCGGCGTTCAATTCACTGATTCTGCCGGGCGATACCGCAGCTTGGTACCGGACGATTATTTACTCGCGCGTCAACGGGTATCTCGCCGATTGGAAGGTTGATATCGGCGACCGGGTCAAGAAGGGCGAGGTGCTGGCGACCATCGACACTCCGGATTTGGACGCGCAGCTCGATGCGGCGCGCGCCGAGTTGGCAGCCGCACAGGCCGAGACGAAGGTCAGGCAGGCCGATGCTGACTTCGCGCGAACCAGCTATGATAGGTGGCGCGATTCGCCCAAAGGCGTGGTTTCCGATCAGGAGCGTGAGGAGAAGAAGGCGGCGAACGACAGTAGCATTGCCAAGCTTAACGCAGCCAAGGCCCAGGTCGCCGTCGACCAGGCAAAAGTCGATGGACTGATGACATTGACGCAATTCAAGAATGTTACCGCTCCATTTGACGGCATCATTACGGATCGTCGCGTCGATCCGGGCGACCTCGTGACGGCAGGAAGCTCCGCCAACACATCGCCCCTTTTCGTGCTCCAGAAAACCAACGTTATCCGAATCTTCTCGCGTGTCCCCCAGCGTGTGGCAGCACGCCTGTCCGTCGGCTCGAAGGTGAAGGTGATGACGTCTGATGGGCTTGGGCAAGTCTACGAAGGCAAGATCGTGCGCACGACCGGATCCGTCGATCCGAGAGCACGCACGATGCTGGTAGAAGCTGATTTGCCAAACGAGAATTATGCCCTGTCACCGGGAATGTACGTTCGCGTCGAATTTCATGTGGCTCAGGCACCGAGCGTTGAGGTGCCGGCCGCCGCGATCGTCTTCCACGGGAAGGGGCCTCAAGTGGCAGTCGTCGAGAACGGCAAGATTTCTTTCCGCAACGTCGCGATCGCCACGGATAACGGGGATTTCGTCGATCTTGCGTCGGGCATTAAAGCGGGAGACCGTGTGGCACTGAACCTGAACAGTCAGATCTCCGATGGCGACAAGGTCGCGATCAACAACGATGTCCCCAAGGCTCAAAGCTGATGACACGTTGGGGGGGACTGAAATTTTTGTTTCCGATCTTGGCCGGGGGGCTGTCGGGATGCGCCGTTGGACCGGACTATCTGTTGCCGCACATTGGCGCACCGGGAATGTTCACGACGGGAAGCATCAGTGGCGAGGGACATAGCGCTATAGCCGTGGTTCAATCCGATTCGCCGGCTATTGTCCGGTGGTGGACTCTTCTGCGGGATCCCCAGCTCGAATCCCTGATCGAACGCGCGATCGTTGCGAATCCGGATATCGAAATCGCGGCCGACCATATACGCGCCGCGCGCGCAAACGAAGTTGCTGTCCGTGGGCTCGCACTGCCAGTCGTGGAAGCGAGTGCCGGTGCAGGGCGGGGCACGGGAACCAATTCAACCAAAGGCCGGGTATCGGCGCCACTCAATGCGGCCACGAATACGAACGGTCTCGACGAGATAACGCACGTCGCCGGTTTTGACGCGGGCTGGGAGCTCGATCTCTTCGGCAAGGATCGGCGTGCCTATGAAGCGGCGCAATATTCGACGGATGTCGCTGTAGAGCAACGACACGCCGTGCTGGTTTCGGTCGTCGCTGAAGTTGCGCGAGCTTACGTCGCCACGCGAGGCGTGCAGGCCAAGATCAAAGTCGCGAACGGCAATGTCGCGAGGGCGCAGAAAACGCTCGACGTCATGAAGACTCGCTTCGATCGCGGTCTGACAAACGAGCTCGATGTGCGGCTTGCCTCACGCCAACTCGCGATTCTGAAGGCCGAGCTGGCGCCGCTTTCGGCCGACGAATATGCGGGCTGTGCGCGCATTGCCGTGCTGCTCGGCACCTATTCGGGCGGCATCTGCCAGCAGTTGCGCAACAATCGCAGAATTCCCGATACGCCTGATCGTCTGAAGACAGGACTGCCTGTCGACGTGATCCGTCGAAGGCCGGACGTTCGCGCCGCCGAGCGTCAGCTTGCGGTCGAGACGGCGCGTATCGGCGTTGCCGTTGCGGATCTTTTTCCCCGCGTCGCAATCACGGCCGGCGGTGGTCTTCAGGGCCAAGGTCTCGGAGTCGTGCCCGTCGTTACGAAAAGCATCTACTCGGTCGGACCCTCCCTCTATTGGCCGCTGCTCGATTTCGGGACGCTCGACTCGCTCGTGCATATGCAGCAGCTTCAGGCCGATGCGCAGTATCTGACCTACAAGCGCGTCGTCATTTCGAGCGTTGAGGAAGCCAACGTCGCCCTGTCTCGGTATCGCGCGACGATGGCGCAACTCAAATCTTTGGCGACTGCAGTCAAGGAAAGCAAAGGCGCGGTCGATGTCGCGAGCGAGCGCTATGATCGCGGTGTTACCGACTCTCTCAACGTGCTCGATGCCGAACGGCAATACGACGAGCTGAACCTGCAGTACGTGCAGGCGAAGGCCGACGCCGCGACTGCTTTTATCGCCCTTTATAAGGCGCTCGGCGGCGGCTGGGAGATGTTCGAGCAGGATCTGCCTGCACCACGAGCCCGGCCTGCAGTTCTCGCGGCGTTTGACCACCTCCACGACTGATTGAGCGCAAGCGGGTTTTTGGGCAGCGAGAGCGAATATCGCGAAGGTGACGTGCTATTTCGTGGTCGTGACGATAGACGGATCGTCTGTGCGTGCGGGCTTTCCGCGCAAATTGTCGAGCGCCAGTCTATTCACGATCGCGGCGTTGTTCATCGGGTCGATCGCAAGCACATGATCGAAATCGGCCCGGGCTTTCGCCAGGTCGCCGATCGCGCCATACGCGTTGCCCCGAGCGATGTAGGCGCCGAGTAACGACGGATCGAGTGCGATCGCATGATCGTAGTCGCGGATGGCGTCTTGCATCCGACCAAGCGATTTGAGGCTTTTGGCGCGATTGAAATAGAGCTTCGGCTCATTGGGCGCGAGTTCGATGGCGCGATCGTAACTCGCCACGGCATCTTTGAGCTTTCCCTCGGATCTCAAAGCGATCGCGAGGTTGTTATAGGCTCGGACACTGAGCGGATTGATATGGATTGCAGTCTGATCGTCTGCAATTGCTCTGTCGTAGGCGTGTTCTGACGCGAAAACGATGGCACGCGCTTCATAGGCACTCTCATCTTGCGGAGAAAGCGCGATTGCCTTGTTGAAATCGGAAACGGCCTTCGGGAAATCGCTGGTAGCGAAATAGGCGAGGCCTCGGTTGAGGTAAGCGACTTCGACAGTGGTTTGCGATTCCGCGCCACCTTCGATCACGGCTGTGCATGCGAAGATGTGCTGAGCGGGTGTTGGCGCATCGGCGCACAGGTCCGCGCCTTCCGCAAGCGCACCGGGCACAGCGGCGGCAATCCCCGTGGCGACCATCAATGCCAAGATGCCGGTCGATGTACGCCGAAAGGGCATAAGATCTCATCTTCGATGCGTTGCAATCGGACCCTGGCATCCAAAGCGCGATGCTTTGCTGGTGCTCCTGCCTACCTCATACGGCTTTGCATAGATCCGTACGAATACGGTCCATGCAATACTGACGGTTGTTTCCTGGCGAGACGTACGTCACGCTTTTTGCGATATAGCGAGTCGGAAATAATTCCTGGGGGACTGCTATGGCGATCTACAGGACGTTAGGAGCGATATTGTTTTTCGGCTGCTGTTGCGCGTCACCGGTGGCAGCCGGCGGTTTTCCGCAGATGGGAGAAGGCGCAGGTGCGCCGCAAGACCTAACCATGCCCGCACCGAGTTATCTCGGCGCGACTTCAGACCCTGAAACAACCGATCCGATTGGAGATTTCTGGGAACGATGGCAGGAAATCGCGCGGGCGGCGAAAGCCTCGCAGCCCGACTGGATGACGCCGCTCGCCACCGTGACGCCGAGATTGGAACAGGAGTTCCGATCCGACCAGTTCTTCGAGCAGATGGGAAATGGCGGCCATCTGAATGTTTACGACGGCGGCAAGGGGCTCGAGGTCATTCCGACGATGACCAACGAAGTGCTCATCAATCTTCCACCCTATGAAGAGCGTACGCACGTCAAGCAGGCGTCAGGCTGGGGCGACTGGCCGGCCGTCACGATCAAGCAGCGCCTCATCAGCGCCAACAAGGAGAATGGC
>CAYYDL010000155.1:0-1909 GCA_964470545.1 uncultured Hyphomicrobium sp.
CATCTCGACGACGCGGGTGAAGGTCACAATCGGCGGATGCGGGCTCTAGGGACGCGACCGATGACTGGCACCAATCCCCGCATCAAACTTCCAGACACCATCAAGGCGGGCGATGTCATTGAAGTGAAGACGTTGATCCGGCACACAATGGAAACCGGCAATCGCCACGACAAGAACGGCAATCCCATCCCGCGGGATATCATCAATACATTCATCGCCAAATTCGGCGACCGAGAGGTTTTTCGTGCCGAATTCGGGCCGGGAATTTCGGCCAATCCTTATTTGTCGTTTGAGATGCGCGTTCCCGCTCCCGGCGTCATCGAAGTGACCTGGATCGATGATCACGGCGTCGCGGTCGCGGCAATGGCGCCGCTAAATGTGGTTTAGCCTAGCTACGCGTTCGGTCCGCCGAGCACGGGTGTCCCAGACAGCCGACATTCTCCTGCCTATTGAGGTTTGCTCGGCCACGAGCCTGCGCCGTAGGCGAAAGCCGTTCAACTCTTTTTTGAGGGGCGGTGTCGGAGGGCTTCTTCATTGTTCGTCCTCGGGGGGCGGCGACCAGGAATTGGCCATCATCGGCCGATAATCGCCTGTTAGCCGCGCGAACAAATTGGGAGGCGACATGACAGGCGTACGGGTGCTGGTGGGAACACGGAAAGGCGCATTCGTTCTATCGGCGGACGGGACCCGCAAGTCGTGGGACGTCAGCGGTCCACACTTCGCCGGCTGGGAAATCTACCATCTCAAAGGTTCACCGGCCGATCCCGACCGTATCTACGCTTCGCAGTCGAGCGGCTGGTTCGGACAGCAGATCCAACGCTCCAACGACGGCGGGAAAAGTTGGGAGGCGGTCGACAACACGTTCGCCTATGACGGCGTTCCGGGCACGCACCAATGGTATGACGGCACCTCCCGTCCGTGGGAATTCAAGCGCGTCTGGCACATCGAGCCATCGCTGACCGATCCCGATACCGTCTATGCGGGCGTCGAGGATGCGGCGCTGTTTCAATCGAAGGACGGCGGAAAATCATGGTCCGAGCTTTCGGGCCTTCGCGGCCACGGTTCGGGGCCGCGCTGGCAGCCGGGAGCGGGTGGCATGTGCCTTCACACCATTCTTCTCGATCCGACAGATCCGAAGCGCATGTTCATCGCCATTTCCGCTGCCGGAGCCTTTCGCACAGACGATGGCGGCGAGACGTGGCGGCCGATCAATCAGGGATTGAGGTCCGAGTATATTCCCGATCCGACCGCCGAGGTCGGCCACTGCGTTCACCGGCTTGCCATGCACCGCTCACGACCAGAAGTCCTTTTCATGCAGAAGCACTGGGACGTGATGCGATCCGACGATGCCGGGAATTCCTGGCATGAAGTCAGTGGCAATCTGCCGACCGACTTTGGCTTCGTCATCGACGTGCACGCGCACGAGCCGGAGACAATTTACGTCGTTCCGATCAAAAGCGACTCGGAACATTTCCCGCTCGACGGCCAGCTTCGCGTCTGGCGCAGCCGGACGGGCGGCAACGACTGGGAACCGCTGACCAACGGCTTGCCGCAGGCCAATTGCTATGTGAACGTCCTGCGCGATGCAATGGCGGTCGATACACTCGACTCTTGCGGCGTCTACTTCGGCACGACCGGGGGCCAGGTCTATGGATCGGCAGACGCCGGCGATACGTGGGACGCGATCGTGCGCGATCTGCCGCCCGTTCTTTCGGTCGAGGTGCAAACGCTCGCATGATCCGCGTCGTCCTGCCCTCGCATCTCAGAAAGCATGCCGACATCAACGGCGAGATCGCGTTGGATCTCGCCGGCCCCGCGACGCAGCGGTCCCTTCTTGACGCGCTCGAGAAAACTTATCCTGTCTTGCGTGGGACAATTCGTGATCAGCAGACGCAGCGGCGCCGCCCGT
>CAYYDL010000156.1:0-10673 GCA_964470545.1 uncultured Hyphomicrobium sp.
GTGGTGTCGACGACGTCGACGCCCCTCGGATTGAAGCCGCCAAAGCCCGAATTGACATTATTGACGTAGATTGCCGTTGAACCCGTAACGTTGCCGTCGATGAGGAGCGTATCGGAGCTGGAATTCGCCGCCGTACTGAGGAAGCTATCGACTTCCAATGTGCTCTTGCCTGGGGTTCCATCGTAAAGCAGCGTTCCGCCGCCCGTCGGGCTCAGTACAAAGGCATCGCCCGTGTAGCCGTCCTGCAGATCAATCGTGCCAGTGCCGCCGACGCCGCCATTGTTAAAATATTCAACTCCCGCGAGCTCGGTGAAATCGCCATGACCGGGATGAGCCGGATCTGTCGTGTAAATGGTTCCGGTGTTGTTGAAGGTATCCGCCAAGCCGTTTCCGAGCTGACTGATGCCGAGCACATGCCAGCTGTCGTTGCTGCTATTGCTGAACGTGTTTGGTGACCCGGTGTCTCCGGCATCCGACAGGTCGACGCGGCCGATGATGGTCCCTGCATTGTTGATCGTAACCGCTCCGCCTTGTGCTCTAATGGCGAGATCGAAGGGAGAACTCCGGAAGCCACGAATGAGGCCGCCGTCTTCGTTGTTTAGCGTCGCGCCGTTTTCGGTCGACAGGAGGATCGTCGGACGGAAGATGCTTCCGCTCTCGATCAAACCAGAAGAATTGATTTCGGCGGTATCGGCCGCGACCGAGATTGCGTTTGTTCGTCCGCGGATGGCGCCGGCGCCATTATTGATGATGGCTGCACCATCGGCACTGATATCGACACCGTCACTGGACCGCCCGCGGATGACACCGTAAGTATTATCAATTCTGACGTCGCCTTCGGCATTATCGATGCGGATACCGTCACGGCGACCTTCTATGGAGCCTCCAATCTGATTACCGATTTGAACATTTCCATCGACACGGTCGATATCGATGCCATCGCCAACATAGCCGCGTATTTCCCCGCCAAAGCTGTTCGCGATCGAGACGTCACCGTCAGCATCACGGATATTCACGCCGTCATCGCGACCCGAAATCTCGCCCCCGAAGCGGTTGTCAATGCTGATGTCATCATCGGCATCGCTAATGCTTATGCCGTCGCGCCGGCTTCCTGAGATGCTGCCGCCAAAGGCGTTTGCAATGCTGATATCGTCGCCCGCATTTTCAATCGTTATGCCGTTATTGTGCCCGCTGATGTCGCCACCGAAACGGTTGTCAATGTGGACGTCGTCTCCAACATCGCCGATATCTATGCCGTCATCGTGCCTTCCTGTGATTGAGCCGCCGAAGCTGTTGCTGATGGTAATGTCGTCGTGCACATCGCGAACGTGCACGCCGTCATCGTTCCCCACGATCTCGCCGGTCCAGTTATGGAGCGCGACGTCGCCACGCACGTCCTCGATTCGGGCGCCATCGTCGCCGCCGGAAATCGAGCCGTTATTGTTGCCGATGCCGACGTCGCCGCGCACGTCTGAAATATCGATACCGTTATCATGCTGGCCTGAGATCGTGCCATTGGCATTGGCAATCGAAACATCGCCGCGGACATTTGCGACGCTCGCACCAGAATCATGGCCCTGAACGCTTCCACCATTGCGGTTGTCGATAGAGACGTCGCCGCGGGTATCGCCGACATCGATGCCGTTGCCGTGTTCACCAGTGATCGCGCCACCACGAGCGTTCGCTATTGCCACGTCGTCTCGGACGTCACGAATCTGCACGCCATTGTCGTTCCCGGCGATGCTCCCGCCGAGACTATTGTCGATCTCGACATCATCACGCACATGACTGATGTCCATGCCGTCGCCTTGTGATCCGGTTATAGTGCCACGGCTGTTGTCGATCGTAACGCCATCATCGACATCGCTGACATGGACGCCGTCGGCATGTCCGGAAATGATGCCGAGCAGCCCATTGGTGATCTCCACCTTGCCACCGACGTCTTCGGCACGGATACCGTCGCTGTCCTGTCCGGTAATCCGACCGCCGGTATTGTCGATTTGGAGGTCGTCTCCGACGTTCGAAATATCGATGCCTCGGCGCCCCCCTGTGATCTTGCCGGCAACATTCGAAATCGATACGTCGTCGCGTACGTGATCAATATCGACGCCTGCACCGGTCTGGCCGCTGATCTCGCCCGCGAGGTCGTTTGAAACGACAACGTCATCGCGCACGCCATCAATTTGCACTCCGTTGTCGCGTCCGGAAATCGTCCCAGCGAGGTTGTTGGATATTGTCACGTCACCGCGAACGTCGCTGATGTCCATGCCATCGTCGCGCGTTCCCGAGACGCTGCCGCCCACGCTATTATCGATCGCAACATCGTGGCGCGTATCGCTGACGTGAATCCCGTCGTCATGTCCCGTTACGGTGCCGGCGAGTGAGTTGTTGATGGTTACACTGCCGTTCGTATCGTGGACGAGAATACCATCATCGCCGTGGCCGATGATTTTGCCGCCGAGGCGGTTGTCGACAGAGATCTTTCCGTCCACGTCCGTCATCCTGAGGCCGTTGTTCGAACCCTCGATCGTTGAGGCATTCGGGAGAAGACCAAGGCTGTTGACCACCGTCACATCGCCGCTGATGTCATCGACGCGCGCGCCGTCGCCGTCGTTGCCGATGATATGTCCGCCACTATTGTTGATATTGGCCGCATCCACGTCATGGACAGAAACGCCGTTGGTGGCTCCAGAAATCGTATTTCGACTTCTGTTCGTCACGTTTGCCGTGGTCGCGTCGGCGATTTCGACGCCGGATTTGGAGTTGCCCTGGATGTGACCGTCATTCGTTATGCTGACCGTTCCGTCTGCTTCGACACGAATGCCCTGCAACGCTCCCGTAATGTCGCCATTCCGGGAGTTCGTGATCGTTACGTCGCCCTCCGAGAAAATCGTGATGCCCTGGCCGCCATCGATGCCGGCGTCGCCCGTCCCCGTTATCGTCGCGTAATTGTGGATCGTGACGCCCTCGGAAGCTATGCGCGTTCCGTTGCCGACATTGATCCCTTCACCTCCGGTATCGGGATGGGCGCTGCCGCCTTCGAGAATGCCATAATTATTTAAGAGCAGGCTTTCGGCGCCTGTGATCATGACGGAATCGTCTCCGGTTCCGCCTCCGAGGTGCGCATTTTTACCAAATGTGGCGTTGAATATGGTGGAGCTCGAACCCTCAAGGCGTAGCGCATCGCCGTCGGATGCATCGGACGTGATCGTGCCGTCGATGTCGAGGGCATACGTTCTCGCGGCGCCCTCTCCTGAGCTGAACACAACCATGCCGTTTCGGCTCGTCCCGGAACCGGCGCCAACGGAAATCGTCGATCCCGTTGTTATCGAGATCGTGCCGCCGAAATCGCCGGCATTGATCTTGATGCCTGCGAACCCGTTGTTCTGCGTAATGTATGCGGGAGAGGCGGATGGCGTCGTCGTTCCTATATCGACAGTGAAGTCTGATGTGGGGGTGAACGCATTCGGATTTGTAACTGTCCCGGTGCAGGTAAAACTGGAACCCGTCGCGTTGCATCCGTCCGGCTGCGCAGCAGCAGGGCCGCCACCGATGATCAGACCCAATGCCAATGCGGAAATGAAACACGGCGGCGCCTGAGGCCGAAGGAGACGCGCCGATGCTCGGCGCGCAAGGCGCATCCCCCTGAGATTGCCAGTGTCGCGATCACGATTGAGCGTAGGAACGTGCCTGCGGCCCATGCGAAGTTACCCCCAATGTTCTGACGCAGCACACGCAACTCCGCGTTCGAAAAAGCGCTGCTTTTCCGTTGAAATGTCGGCGCGATGAGAAGGTCACCGCGAATCGCGAGTTGTAGTTATTAGGTACTATATGAGTAGTACGCGGAAAAGCGTGTTCGCGCTTCCCGGCATTCGCCGCACACAGATCGTCGGCTCTTTCGATAACATTTCTGGATGCTGTGGTACTTTTTCATCACCCGGCGGGCGCGAGTTGGATAGGGCAAGGCTGCATTTCCGGCGCGATGCGAGATAGAGTTGCATTTTCGTCGGACGGCCAGCCGGCCCGAGAAATTGGCGAGGAAGTTTTTCGCGGCGAGATATCTAGATTCTTGGTCCGCGAGTGGAGCAGCCTTCGAGACGGCGGACGGCTTCCGTCACATCGCTTTCAAGGACTCTTGCAGTGCTGTCTGCAGGTGCATGCTGATGCGAGCTGCCATAGCCAAAGTCGTCGACAGGAATTTCCGAGGCTTGGCTTATAGAGCCAAGCATAGATTCGAGAGCATTGCGAAAGCTCGCAACTTCCAATGCGAAAGTGAGATCCGGTTCGCGCAGAACTCCCGAGTGATCGGCAATCGAATTTCGAGAGGATTTGCGCAGGCTGGGCGACCTATGCGGGCGGCCCTGACCCGGCAGGGAGCCTTGCTTCTTGGAATTTTCCGCATTTGCGGGTGTTCGGCCCGGTCGATCCGGAGACCGGCGCCCCGCTGCGATCATGACCTTTGCGATGATCACGGTCCGCAATCGGCACAACCGAAGGAGGACTTTCATCATGGTTCGGTTTTTCGCCGATGCCGATCCAACATCGAATATCAGCCGTTGATTGCGAGAACGCCTCGCGGTGGGCGATGACGAAACGAGCAGATGCTCAGCACACCGGACTGCCTTCACATCTGCCTAAGCGGTTGCTGAAAATCATAGCGGGCCAATTCGTCGGCGCCCTGCCGATACTCCCGCTCCTCTGCGGCCTTCATCGTATGCCGATTGACGATTTGGGACAGCTCCTGAACGGTCCGTTTGCGGGCCGCGCCCGTCACGGCGAGGACCGTCAGAATGTCCTGTATCAATTGTTCCTCGAGAGCCGCATCCTGGCGATATGCCTCAAGCACTGCCTCAAGCTCAGGTCGCATAAAAATCTCCCTCGAATCGCCGGTATTAACCTAAAATAACTAGTCCTTAAGACAAAATGCAACGCCATTTCGCTGTGACGCCCTGGACGGAGCGGTTTCACCATAGGACGACTGCGGGTTTGGGCTGATGCGAAAAATTTGATTCCAGTTCTTCTTGACCGCTGCGCCCGCAGTTAGGCCAGCGGACACCCTTTTCCAATGCTTGCCTTTTCGCAGCCGTCACCGCGCGTAAAAGACATCGATCGGAGGCGGATGACTGAGATGCTCTCACGGAATTATTTGCGTAGGCGGGATGCGCGGCGGCGTGTGATGTTCCGAACCACAGTCGAATGTCGCGGCGCGATGCAAAAAGTCACGGTCGTAGACTTTTCGATTTCCGGTCTTCGCATCGACGGTAGCAAAGGGCTGGCTGCAGGCGACCCGGTCTGGATTACGTTTCGGCCGGACCTTCACGTTGCAGGTAAAATAGCCTGGGCCGTCTGGCATAAGGCAGGCATCAAGCTTCAGGAGCCGCTGTCCCAAGAGCATCCGGCCTATATTTTCCTGATTGAGCAAGCCGAAGCGATCGAACGCACAAGGACTCTGGCACTCGTGGCGCTCGCCAAGGATAGGGCAAGAGGCTGATTTTTGAGTGAGTCGTCCGTTAGGGCAGCGTGCCAGTCTCGCGCATGGTTGTCTGTATACGCGGATGATGAGGTCGGCGTGTTCTTTCCGCCCGCCCTGGGATGTACCCATGCCCGTTCGGAGACATTGATCGCAATGAACCAACAGTGGCCTTCGCTCGCGGATCTCCCGGACGATGGCGATGTGCCGCCCAGCACCTCTTCCGCATTGGATCCCACGACGGCATCAGCCGACGAATTGCTTTTCGCAGGGTTGCACATCGCCCGCAGCGGCGGGCTCGCCGAGGCGGCGGAGATCTTCGCGAAGGCCATTTTGAAGGCACCGGATTCTGCAGAGGCGTATGAGGCGCTGGCAACGGTCCTCGTGCCTTTGGGTAAGCTGGAATTCGCGAGTAGGGCCAAAGCCAAGGCTATCAGCCTCGGTTACAATTCCGCGGCTTCGTGGGACATGCTTGGCGACATGCTCGTCGGGCTCGGCAAATTCGACGATGCGGCCGAGGCCTTCCAGACTTCACTCGAGCTTGATCCCTCTTCGGCTGAGGCGCGGATGAAGCTCCAAGCCGCGGCCTCGCGAAGCACGAAAGCGGTTCTCCCGGTGAGCCCGGCGCCTCGCGGCCCTCGCGCGCTTGCAGACGCCGGACTTTTTGGCCCGGAATTTCTTGCCGACAAGGCGGTCCCGCCAGCATGGCGCCAGGTGAACGTCGTCACGATCGAACCTGACGGGAATCCACATTCCGCGGCCTTCGCAGATCTCGCTGCGAGCTTGGAAAGCGCTTTGCGAGCCCTTGGCATCCAAGCGGAACGCCGCTGCAATTCTCTCGGCGCCTCCGGGATCAATCTGATTCTTGGCGCGCACCTGATCGATTCTCAAGAGCTGGCGGACAGGGTTCCGCAGAACACGGTCATCATCAATCTCGAGCAACTCAGCGGCTTCGACGTGCGGTCGCGGCCGGTCTATCTCAGCCTTTTGAGCCGGCTCGCCGTTTGGGACTACAGCGTCCGCAACATCGATGCGCTTCGGCGGATAACCCCGAATCCCTGTGTTCGCCATTTCAGCGTTGGCTATACGCCCGCGATGACGCGGAACCTCGCCGCGCCGGAACAGCCCGTGGACGTGCTCTTCTACGGCAGCATCAATACCCGCAGAGAGACCGTCTTGAAGGCGCTGATGGCCGTTGGTCTCAACGTCAAACACCTATTCAGTGTTTATGGTGCTGCGCGCGATCAGGCGATCGCGGAAGCCAAGGTCGTCCTCAACATGCATTTCTACGAGGACAGCATCCACGAGATCGTCCGCACATCGTATCTTCTTGCCAACGGCAAGGCCGTCGTGACGGAGTGTGGGCCGCGGACCGAGATCGACGAGGATATCCGGCAAGCGATGCTTGCGGTGCCTTACAGCGACCTCATCAGAAGCTGCGTTGCGCTCGTCGGCGATGGACCACGCCGGCAGGCGCTGGAGCGTCGCGCCTTCGAAATCTTCTCAAGGCGCGATCAGACGAAAATTCTGCGTGAGACCATAGCCGCGACCGTCATTCCGACTTTGAGCTGACCGCCCGGCGCGGGCTCACGCGGCTTTGCGCAACTCCCCGCTCAGAGGTGCCAGCTTTGACCGGCGATGATCCAGGTCGGTGATATCCGCACGATGGTGCGCACCGAAACTGCTCTTTACGTCGAAGATGTCCCGCTTCGTCGAGATCTGAAGCTTTCGCGCCTTGAAGGCGTCCGACCAGGGGCTGAAGCCATACCACCAGATTGATCCAAGATCGCGGCTGCCGTTGGATTGGCCGGGCAGATGCGAGCCGTGGCGGCCCGGCGTGTACGCGCCGATCGTGTATCGATGATAGAGCCTGCTGTGCGTCGGCTCCGTCAGGCCGGGAACTGCGAGGCGCTCGAAATCGAGTTCGTCCTCCCAGACGCCTGAGGCTTTTTGGGTCACCAGGGGCTGCGCAGGATCCGGCGGATTGGCCAAATCGGTATCGACCATCACCGCTGCCGGAAGGCGGACCCCGACGAGGTCATGCTGCAGCATGACGCGTTCCATCTTCGCCAATGCCGGCGCGACGAAGAATTCTGTCGTGTTGAGCGCGAGCTTCCAGGCTTCGGGAAAACGCTGCTCGTGCTTCATGACCTCGAAATCGCGCAGAAGGGTCGCGAACGTTGCATTCTCAGACGGCACGATCTCCCAGTGCGGAACAAGCTCTCGACAGATCTCAACGGAAGCGTCCGTCGAGTGACAATCGATCAGCACCCCATGATCGAAGATCTCGCGATGATGGCGCAACCACCAAGGCAACAGGTAGGCTTCGTTGAAGAAATGCGAAATGACGACCCGTCGGGGCATCGGAGAACAACCTCGCAATCGACCGGCCTTGGCGGCCGTGCGCATAGCGATTGATGTGTTTCTGCTTCGGCTTGCGTGTGACTGGAGGAGTAGGAGTATCTCCCCTAAACGGCTCGCTCCCGGCGGCGCGCGGAGGGTTTGACCCCGGCGCCAACAAGTTCCAGAAGCGCGAGTTCGGCTTGGCTCGCATAGCGTTCTTTGTGGTGCAGGACATAAAACGAGCGACGTGGAAGCGGGAATTCCGGCGAGACGAGCTTCCCCGAGAGCAGCCCGGCTTCGGCAACGAGATTCGAGATTGCTGTCGCACCGACTCCGGCCTCGACGGCCGCGCAAACGGCCTCATTCGAGGGTAGCTCCAGGGCGATATCGAGATCCGAGAGAGTCATCGACAGCGACTTGAGAGCTGCTTCGAATTCACCGCGCGTTCCCGACCCCGGTTCGCGCAGAACCCATTTCGTCTTCAACAGATCATTGGGCTCAAGCTTCGCGTTTCCGGCGAGCGGGTGCGTTGGAGAGACGACGATGATTGGCTGGTCACCTTCGATGCTTCGTACCGAAAGGTGCGGATCGTCTATGACGCCCTCAATGAAGCCGATGTCTGCGGTGCCTTCGTGCGTCGCGGTAGCTACCTGCTGCGTGTTTCCGGCTTTGAGGATCAAGTGAATGTCGGGGTAGCGCTTGTGGAACATGGCCAGGAACGGCGGCAGCCAATAATTCACAATCGTCTGGCTTGCATAGACCGACAGCGAACCGCGTTTCAGCCCTGCGAGGTCGGCCAGGGCCTTCTCGGCGGTCGCCGCCTGAGCCAATACGCTGCGCGCTTCAGAGAGGAAGATCCGCCCGGCATCCGTTAACTCGATACGTCTGCCGATGCGGTCGAACAGCTTCACAGCGTACCGCTCCTCGAGTGCGGCGATTGCCGAACTCGCAGCGGACTGCGTGATGTTGATCTCGTGAGCCGCTTGCGTCACATGCTGACGCTCGGCGACGGCCACAAAGATCCGAAGCTGTTCGAGGGTCATTTTTCCTCTCGATCCTCAAGGCATGGCTTTGATCAACGCCAAGCTAAAGCCTGAGATAAAGAGCGTGGATGCCGCACCGAGCATCAGCGGCTTCAATCCCTTGGCTTTGAGCTTGGAGATATCGGTCTCGAGACCCATCGCCGCCAAGGCGACGGACAGAAGAAACGTCGTGGCCGGCACGATGACGGACTTAAAATCGGCGGGAATGACGACCAGACTGTTCAATGCAACGAGCGCGATGAAGCCGACAAGGAACCAGGGCATCGGCGCTTTTCCTGTAGCGCCCGACGCTCCGTGATGGTGCGACGAGCGGCGCGCCGCCATCAGCCCGAGCGTGATCACGACCGGCGCAAGCAGCATCACTCGGCTCAGTTTCGCGATCGTGCCGAACTCGCCGGATGTCTGACCGTCCTGAAAGGCAGCGGCAACCACTTGCGCGATCTCGTGGATCGAAGCGCCCGCCCAAAGACCGAACGTGTGCGGATCGAGGTGGACGACGTCGGGTAATAGCGGATAGGTGAACATGGCAATCGAGCCGAAGATGGTCACGCAGGCGACTGCATACGCGACATCCTCGTCATGCCCCTTGGTCACGGTGTTGGTCGCGATGACGGCCGAGGCACCACAGATCGAAGTGCCGGCGGCTATCAACTGTGTCAGCTTGCGATCAACACCCATGACGCGGCCCAGCCAAGTCGTAAAGGTGAACGTTGCGATCAGCGTCGCGACGATGACCGCAAAGCCGACGGGTCCGACTTCGACGATCTGCTGTGCGGTCAACTGAAATCCGAGAAGAATGATGGCAAAGCGCAAGATCCGGCGGAGGGAGAACGTCACACCTTCCTTCGCGCGACGCGGCGTGCCGACGACGTTGTGGAACGCGATTCCGATGATGATCGCGAGGATCATGGGACTCAATGTTCCGACACCTGGGATCTCCCGGAGTCCGAATGCGAGCGCGGCGATAGTGCAAGTTAAAAACAGGCCCGGCCAAATGCCTTGTGCATAAGTCGCATGAGCGGCCGGCTTGTGCCGCGGATGCGAGGTGGTTGGATGCTGATCCGTCTGTGTGGCGGGCGCGGCAGGCATGGCTGGCGGTGGCATGGATTTCTCCTGTGAAGCTCAGCCGCAGCATGTCGTTCCTCAACCCATCACTCCAACGCATTCCTTCTGTGGTTCCAATCGATTTTACTTATTAATCAGCTGAAAGCAACGCGAGATTATCCGACGGGTATCGCAAAGACCCCGCCACCGGGTGTCGCGCTTTGGCTGCCAATTAGTGGAGGGCCGAGGATAGGTGGCCGGACGCCGTGCATCCGTCGCGGAGTCCGCACGGCGCTCCGGTCCCGACCTCCAACTGCAAGGTCGTGTGACGAATTTCGAACTCGTCGTGCAGCATTTTTGCTGCGTTCTCGATGAAGGCGTCACCGGGATGTCCGCCCGGCATGACAAGATGGCAGGTGAGCGCCGTTTCCGTCGTGCTCATCGGCCAGATGTGCAGGTCGTGGATGCTTGTGACGCCCGGGAGTGCCGTCAAGCGCGCCTGGACCTTCTTGGCATCGATGTTCACAGGGACGCCGTGCATTGCCAGCCGGATCGAATCTCGGAGCAACCCCCACGTTCCCCAAACGATGATGGCGGCGACGACGAGACTGACCAGCGGATCGAGCCAATTCCATCCCGTGAGCAGCACGGCTATGCCGACGAGGACGACACCGAACGACACCGCCGCATCGGCCACCATATGCAGGTAAGCGCCGCGAATATTGACGTCCCGCTCCCTGCCCGACATGAACAGCCAAGCCGTAAATCCGTTA
>CAYYDL010000157.1:0-2637 GCA_964470545.1 uncultured Hyphomicrobium sp.
GTCGTGGCCGCGCTCTGCTTGGCCGTTTACGCGAACGCACTCTCCGGAGCGTTTGTATGGGATGACGAGATCCAGGTCGTGAAGAATCCTGACATCCGTTCGCTCGATAATTTACCGAAAGCATTCACCTCTCCCGCATGGTCTTTTGCGAACGCTGGTGGAGGCAATCAATCAAACTTTTTCCGACCCATCCAAACGGTCACCTACACGATTGCCTACGCAATCGGCGAGTTATCGACAGGTCCGTATCACGTCTTTAATCTTTTCTTTCACATCGTGGCGAGCATCTTTGTCTACTTGATCGCGATCGAACTCGGGATCCCGACGGGAGCAGCGTTGCTTGCCGCGGCACTCTTTGCGGTGCACCCGATCCACACCGAGGCGGTAACGTGGATCGCGGCCACTCCGGACGTTGCGTGCGGAGCACTCGCGTTCGCGTCGATCTGGGCCTTTCTCAACAGCGGCCAAGGCGAGCGGCGATCCTGGCTGATCGCCTCCGCAGCATTGTTTTTTGTTGCTCTGCTCGCGAAAGAGATGGCGATTCCCCTACCTGTTGTCCTGCTCCTGTTAATGCTGCGATCCGGCCCGCGGCGCTGGATGGCTTTGGCACCCTACGTCGTCGCCGGAGCGCTGTATCTCGCTATGCGCATTCACGCGCTTGGATTCGTCGCAACAACGCAAGTGAATGTGAACGCGAGTTTGCTCGATTGGCTCACGCTCGGTATTCGCGCTTTCGGGCAGTATGCGTGGCAGGCGATCGTCGGCTGGCCTTTGAGCGCATATCATCTGATCCCGATTCACTTCGCGGATCGCATCCCAGAAACGCTTATGGCGCTGACCTTCACGGCAATCGTGGCTGTGGCAGGGTGGTCTTTCCGCAAGCAGTTGCCTGAAGCGTGGCTCCTGCTTCTCGCGTTCGCGCTCATGCTCGTGCCGGTTTTCTATTTCAAAGGCATCAGCCTCGCGTTGACCTCAGAACGTTACCTCTATCTCCCGAGCCTCGCGGTCGCGTTGCTGCTCGGGTTCGTGCTAGGGCGATGGAATGCGAAGACCATTACATATGCGGCATGGGCCGCTGTGGTCTTGTTCGCGATTATGACTGTGATGCGAAATCGCGTCTGGCAGAATTCAGAAGAACTCTACACGGAAACACTCGCGCACGATCCCGAGAACGCGTACTTTCATCTCAATCTTGCTGAAATCATCCTGAAGCGTGGGGACGACGCGGGGGCAGCGCAGCATCTCACCAAAGCCGCCGAGGTGCTGGGGAGCGGCAAGTACACGTTTCAGACCTACGAGACGTATCGAGCATACGTCGGACTGGGTGCGATTGAGGCCCGCAAGCAGAACTATGCTCAGGCGCGCTCGTATCTGGAGAAGGCGCGTGCGGCCTTTCCGCAGGGCGAGTGGCCGTATCTCTATTTAGGCGGGATCGCGATGGAGGCGGACAACAACATTCCACAGGCGATCGAATACTTGAACAAAGCGATTCAACTGGGGCCGATTAATGAAGTCGCGCGCGATTACATGGGCATCGCGCTGTTCAATCAGGGCCGCCTGCCCGAGGCAATGGCGCAATTTCAAGAGGCTCTGCGAATCGATCCTACGTATCGCTCGGCGCAAGAGCACATTCAACTCGTGCGGCAGCAGCAACAAGCGCCGCCTACACACTGAATCGCCTACCAGCGACTCATGATGACTTTCTGTTCGGTGTAGAAGGAGACTGCGTCCTTGCCGTGGGCATGCAGGTCGCCAAAGAAGCTCTGCTTCCAGCCCGCGAATGGGAAGAAAGCCATTGGAGCCGCAACCCCAATGTTCACGCCAATCATGCCCGCTTCGACGCGCGAGGAATAATGGCGCGCCGCGCCGCCGCTGGATGTGAAAATCGAGGATGCGTTGCCGAATCGCGAGCGGTTCACGATCTCGATCGCCTCGTCGAGTGAGCCGACACGGAGTACTGTTAACACCGGCCCAAAGATTTCGTCGCAAGCGATGCTCATCTCCGGCTGCGCGTGATCCAGAATCGTGGGACCGATGAAACATCCGCCCAAAGCATTGCGCGTACTGCGTCCGTCCGATAGTGGCACCGCGCCTTCGGAAATGCCGCGCTGAATGTGGCCCGCGACGCGTCCCGCGTGCTCCGTCGAAATCAGTGGCCCCATGTCCGTACCCGAATCGGAGCCATCGCCAACAATCATTCTGCGAACACGCGTGATCAGAGCGTCAAGAAATGGCTCCGCAACGTCGCCGACCAGCACAAGCACGCTATTCGCCAGGCAACGTTCCCCTGCCGCGCCGAAAGCCGACGAGATCACTCCATCGACAGCCTTTTCGATGTTGGCGTCGGGCATGACCACCACGTGATTTTTAGCGCCGCCGAGCGCCTGAACGCGTTTCCCTTCGGTTGCGGCGCTTGCATAGACGTACTTCGCCACGGGAGTTGAGCCTACGAACGACACCGCGCGCACCAGTGGATGATGAAGTAGCGCATCGACGATGATGCGATCACCGTGAACCAGGTTCAGCACTCCCGCGGGCAGCCCGGCTTCATGCAAAAGATCGATCGCGAGGCTAGGCGTCAGTGGTACGTGCTCGCTCGGTTTGAGGACGAAGGCATTGCCCGCCGCGATCGCGAAC
>CAYYDL010000158.1:0-9336 GCA_964470545.1 uncultured Hyphomicrobium sp.
GTTTCGGTTGCGTCACGTTGCTCTGAAAAAAGCCTTATTGCTCCGGCGATCACCAGAGTTTCGTTACATGCGGAGAGTTCGAAACTCGGCGCTAAAAGTCAAGGGGACTAGATCATATTGACCGTTGAATTAGCGGATGATGCGTATTCGGATGCAGAGGGCATTCGGGCCGGGACTTTAGCTACAGCAATCGGCCGGATTGCCGCGTGGTTCCCCGCATTCGGCGGATTCGTTGCCAGCGGTAGTAGGCCGTAATCCCGGCAAAGCCCAGTCCGGTCCAGCCGCCCGAGAAGTGGCCGCGACCGACGTAGTATTTCAGGAAATGGGCGGGAAACTCCGTCACTGTCCGAATGCCAAGCTCAAGTGGCGATTTTGGGCTTGAATTCAAAGCGTTATAACTTGCCCGCTCATCGCATTTGCGTGCGAGGTCATCCAGGGACCGGATCGAGTGATGGAAGACGTCGCCTCTCAGATGGCCGATCTTTTCGTTCTTAGGTTCGACCGAGTCGAACAGCGTTGAATCAGCGAACCGCACGCGCCGGCGATCATAGAGACGCAAGCAATAGTGGTCGTTGGCGATCGGACGGGGCTTCTGCTTCCCCGGATAGACAATTTTGATTGCCATGCCGTAGACGCAGTGATCAGGATTGCCATTCTTGAAAACGCTCTCAATCGATTTGTGCAGCCTCGGGGTTACAACTTCGTCGGCGTCAAGGTTGAGCAGCCAGTCGTTGCGGCACTGGTCTTCGCCGAAACGCTTCTGTTGGCCGAAGCCGGGCCAAGCATTGTAGATAACTTTGGCGCCGGCGTTTTCTGCTACGGCTTGAGTTCCATCGGTACTGCCGGAATCGATCACAATGACCTCATCGACCCAATCGCGAACGGAAGCGATGGTCGCTCCGATGCGGTCGGCTTCATTCATCGCAATGATGAAGCAGGAGACGGGGAGCCGCCGCCTTTGCACGGCGGTGACGCGTTCGTAAACGGCGAGTGTTTTGGAGGTGAGCTGATTGAGCGTGAAGCGGCGCCTGACCTGCGCGGAGCCGCGGGCGCCCATTGCTTTGCGCTCTTGCAATGACCAGCCGAGCATTTTGGTAATGGCATCGGCGACGGCATCAGGATCAGCGTAAGGAACGCGAAGTCCAGTGGCTTCGCTCGCGGCCACATCGGGCTCGGTCAAGGCAACTTCGCGGCCTGGGCCGGTGTCGGAGACGATGAGCGGGACGCCCATCGCTTGGGCTTCGATGGCGACGCGCGGCAAGCCTTCCTGCTCGGAAATGTTCAGTGCGATGTCGCTGATCGCATAGGCGGCGGCGACATCGCGCACGTGGCCTGGAAACCGCAATTGATGCGCTACGCCAAGCCGCTCGGCTTGGGCTTCGAGTTCGGCCTTGAAGGCCGGTTTTTCGATTTCGCCTGCCAGCACGCAAACGAGGTCAGGTGCGCCGCGCTGTTTCAGGAGGCCAAGGGCCGAGACCAGATGATGCTGCGCCTTTCGGGGCGTGATCCGTCCCGCAAGCATGAGCACGGGTTTGGTTCCGTCAGCATCGAGCAGTCTGCGAACGGCATCCAATCGTTCGGGTGTCAGCCTCGACGGATCGAAGACGTTTGAATCGAAAGCGCGATGGATGACAGCGATGCGATCTTCCGGAGTGTGGTAGCGCGTGCGGATCAGGTGCGCCATGTAGTCCGAAACGGCGATCACCGTATCGCTGCGCGCCATCACGCTATTGTAGAAATTCTTGAATCGTCCCTTTTCAGAATATTCGGAATGGTAGGTCGTTACGAATGGAATGTGCGTCCGTCGCGCTGCGAGAAGCGCGCTCCACGCGGGCGCCCTGCTGCGCGCATGAATGATCGAGACGTTCTCTTGCCGAATGAGGTTGGCAAGAGCCGACGCATTCTTCGCGAGGATGAGCGGATTTTTCGTTGCCAGCGGCAATTCGATATGTTCCGCGCCCGCTGCGAGGAGTTGATCGACGAGGGGGCCACCTTGGGATGCCACAAGCGCACGGTGGCCGTTTTTGACAAGCGCCGCCGCGACCTGCAGACATCCCAATTCGGCGCCGCCCGCCCGCATACGAGGACTGACTTGCAGCACCGTCAGTGACTTGTTCATTTCAGCTCATCAATTCGCATACGTTGGGATCAACGATGGACAGTTCCTATAAAATTCCAAGCGCTGAACCGCAAATCCTTCCTGTCGGACTGGGGACAGAGGCGCGTGACATTGCGTATATCTTGCATGCGGGAGGCGAACCCGGCCTCTTTTGGCTTTCCGGTTTCATGTCGGATATGGGCTCGACGAAGGCAACGGCCGTCGCCGCATGGGCGAACCAACAGGGTCTCTCATCGACGCTGTTCGATTATTCTGGGCATGGGCGATCCGCGGGCCGGATCGAAGACGGCACCATAGGACGCTGGCTCGAAGAAGCCGATGCGATCCTGACGAACGTCACCAAAGGTCCACAGATTATCATCGGATCGAGCATGGGCGGGTATATCGCGCTTCTGCTTCTTCAAAAGCTGCTGCGGGAGCGTCCGAGAGAAGCCGAGCGGATCAAGGCGCTTCTGCTGATCGCACCCGCCTGGGATATGACGGAAGAACTGATGTGGAAGCGGTTTCCCGACGAAGCTCGCCGCGAGATCATGGAAAAAGGATTTTTCCTGCAACCCTCCGCTTATGCAGCCCCGTACGTCATCACCCGCAAGCTCATCGAGGACGGGCGAAATCACCTGCTGGCGCGGCAGCCTTTCGATCCGGGGCGACCTGTGGTCATCGTGCAGGGACTTCAGGATGTGGATGTGCCCGCCGCGCACACACGGGAACTCACGACGTTTCTCACAGACGGCCACGTGACGTTGATTGAGGTTCCAGATGCCGAGCATCGGCTGTCACGGCCGCAGGACCTCGACCTTCTGTTCAACGAACTCGCGAAGCTGCTTTAGCGCTATTTGTCGTTCGCGGACGTGTGATCGGGCTCGGGAAGGTTTCCGGCGACGGCGTCTTCAAGGCTCGCGTCGCCCACGGCGACAGCAGTCGATTCCGGAACCACCCAAATTCGAAAATTCTCTGTGCCAAGGCCATTGTCGCAAACCAGCGCGTCGCCTTCCTTGCGACAGCTGTTATCCGCGGCGACGGTATAAGCTCCGGCGGACGCTCCACCGCCTTCCCCGACCTCGACCACATCGATGCGTTGGCGAGGATCGATCGGAACATTGCGATAGACGCAACCGGTTTTGCCTCTGCAGGAGTCGGCTGTGACCGTACTTGTGGTCTGCAATGCGACGGCTTGATTGCGGAGCATCGCGACTGCTGACGACGTGATGCCGTTCGAGATCCAGCAGCGATTGTCCATGCAAATGATGGGATCGGGCTTGAACCCAATTCCCGTGCCGTTTGGGTCGAGGACGAGGAGCACGGTCGCCTCAGTCGCCATCGGATCTCGTCCTTCGGCGGTCATGGCGGGGACTTCAGCGTTCGTCAATTTGGGCGGCAGAGCTGCAAGTCGGGTCCCCGGGTCTGCGGTCGAGCTCTGCGCGGGCTGCCGCGGAATCGAAGATGAGGGGACAGGTTCCTGCGGCTTCACTGCGATCTGCTGGGCTTCTTCGTGCTGGCGTTCAAGCTCCTCCGTCCGCGCGCGCTGCAGCATATCCGCTTCGTAGGCGGCATCAGGTCGGTCAAAGGATCGCTGAGAAGGAGCGGGCTTGTCGTCGCTCGCTTCGGAGAATTTCTGAGCAATGGCTTGCGCCGGATCGATTGTCTCCGCGGCATGAGCCACGACCGCAAACATCGCTGCTATGGTAACGACAAGGAGCGTTTTGATCGGCATGGCATCTCGCCGTTTTTGGATGTCGCGCAATCTGCAACATGTGGAGCGAGATATATCCTCCATTCTGGCAGAATGGCGGAGAAGCTGTGACATTCTGCAAAAAATATCACGGCAGGCGACCGGCGATCGCCTTCAGTCCTTCGAAGTACGTGGGATAGGCAAGCTTGATGCCGAGTTCGGATTTCATCCGCGCGTTCGAGACTTTCTTGTTCTCGATGTAGAAGCTACGGGCCGCGGGCGACAGGGCAATGTCGCTCGGATCGGTTGCCGGCGGGCACGGAACGCCGAGCAGTTCGGCGCCATACTCGATGACGTCCTGCGGCGGTGCGGGCAAGTCGTCGGTGACGTTGAAGACGTGAGCGCCTGGACCGAGTTCCATGCTCGCCTCGACGGCGTTTGCGATATCGGCGACGTGTACGCGGTTCGTGAATTGACCCGGCTTGAAGACTCGCCGTGCCGTGCCGGCTTTGAGCTGGTCGATGGCGCTGCGCCCGGGTCCGTAGATTCCGGGCAGGCGATAAATGACGAGCGATTTGCCGCTTTTTGTTGAGAGATCGATCCAATCGGCTTCGGCCTTGAGACGTCGACGCCCACGCTCTGTGCCGGGTTTCGGATCGGTGGTTTCATCGACCCAATTGCCTTGGGCGTCGCCGTAAACGCCGACGGTCGAGAAATAACCGATCCACGTGATCGAACGATTTTCCGCGATCGCGCTTCCGAAATGGCGGAGCGCTGGGTCGCCTTCGGCGTCCGGCGGAATAGACAGCAGGATATGCGTCGCCGATCGAAGCGCACCAGCGACATCTTCGGGCGCCGACGTTCCTTCGAAGAGATACGGCTCGAAGCCTTGTGTCTTAAGTGGCGGGATTTTCTCCGCGTGTGCCGTCGTGCCGGCGACTGTCCAGCCTCGGGGAAGAAGCCGACGTCCGAACTCGGCGGCACAGTATCCAAGTCCGAAACAGAAGAGGCGCCTCATGCAGCCCGGTCCTCCTCCGGGTTGTGCCATTCGCGGGCGACTTCCGGGTCGCGTTCGAGAGTTTGAAAGCGTTGCCGCAGAGCGTGGAGTTCGCGCGCGTCTGCAAGGCGGCAGGTAGCCCATACGGCCATGGCTCGGACGAGGGGCGATGCATCGCTCATCAACGCTTCGATCGCAGGAAGGAGAGTACGGTCGCCGGAATTACCCGATGCGATCAGCGCATTGCGAACGATGCGATCGCGTCCCGTCCGCTTGATTGGCGTGCCCGCGAAGCGAAGACGAAAGGCGGCGTCGTCGAGGGCGAGCAAGTCGGCAAGTGGTGGATTGTCCGTCTCGGCGCGAGCGGCATATTTGAGCTCGCTCGCGGCGCCTGCGAACTTGTTCCAAGGGCAGGCCGCGGCGCAGTCGTCGCATCCAAACACGCGGTTGCCGATAGGTTCGCGGAATTCCGGTGCGATATGTCCTTTGTGCTCGATGGTGAGGTAGGCGATGCAGCGCCGGGCGTCGAGTTGGTATGGCGCTGGAAATGCATTCGTCGGGCAGACGTCGAGGCACCGACGGCACGAGCCGCAATGATCCGAGACACTTTCATCCGGATCGAGTTCGGCGGTCGTCAGCATGATGCCGAGGAAGAGCCAGTTTCCATGATCGCGTGAGACGAGAATGGTATGCTTGCCTTGCCAGCCCAGGCCTGCTTTTGCAGCGAGCGGCTTTTCCATCAAGGGCGCGGTATCGACGAAGACCTTGACGTCGTTGCCCGACTTTTCCGCGAAGCTGCGCGCGAGGGATTTGATCCGCTTTTTCAGGACATCGTGATAATCGCGACCTTTCGCATAGACCGAAATCGCAGCATTCGAGCGCCGGTCTAGCGCGCAGAGCGGATTTTCGGGCGGTGCATAGGATTGGCCGAAGACGACGGCGCTTTTCGCTTCGGGCCAGAGGCGTAGAGGGTCGCCACGCCGCTCAGCGTGCGTTTCCATCCAGTCCATGTCGCCATGACGATTTTCACTGAGGAAGTATTCGAGCCTGCTGCGAAGGTTCGCATCTTCCGACAGGCGCGCGATACCGACGGCTTCGAGGCCGAGCCTTTGCGCTTCGGCGCGGAGCATCTTGCTGAGATCGGAACGGGCAATCTGTGCTTCGAGCATACTGCCATTTAGAAATCGAGATCCGAATAGGCAAGTGGCGGAGCCGTTCCGGGGACGCGATCACCGAGAAGCGCTCGGAAAGACGGCCGTGACTTCATGCGCTGGTACCAGTTCTTAACGGCCGGGTAATCCTGCCACGGCATCTCGCCAAGGTAGTCAACCGTCGAAACATGGGCGGCGGCGGCGAAATCCGCGAAACTCAGATCGTCACCTGCGAGCCAGCGCCGCGAGTCGGCGAGATATCCCGTATAGGAGAGGTGATATTTCAGATTCATGCGAACAGCACGCAGCACGCCGGGATCGGGTGCGATGGGCCCGGACGGTCGCATTGAATTGTAAACCTTCTCGATCAGCAACTCGCGGGTGACCTCGCGGTCGAACTTGCCATGGTACCAATCGATGAGGCGGCGAACTTCCGCGCGATCCTCCCGGCTGCCTGGAATGAGAACGGGTGGCGCCGGCGCGATGGTATTCGCGGCGAGGGAAAGGTCTTCGGCAATGTATTCCGAGATTGAGTAGACGCCGCAAAGCGTCAGGCCGTTATCGAATTCAAGCACGGGCATCTCGCCGGCTGGGTTCTTCGCCAGAAAACCCTGCCGCCATTCCCAGGGATTTTCATCGAGCAGCGCCACGTCGATGCGGTATTCGGCGAGCGCCAAGCGGACAGAGCGGGAGCGGGGGCAAAGGCGGTATTGCGTAAGGCGCAGAGGCATAGCGTTCCTGTGCTGGTGGCGGGGCACTATACACTAGGTCTCGTCGATTCGATGGCAGCTCAGTCAAACGACCGCTTTGGGCTCCAAGGAATTTCTGCTAACGCTCCCCGGTTTTGACTGGTCGAGGGAGAAGACCGCATGGAAACCTGGCAAGTCGTATTGCTCGGATTGATTGAAGGCTTGACGGAATATTTGCCAGTTTCATCCACGGCGCACCTTTTGCTCACTGAACGCCTCATGGGCGTGACGTCTACCGGCCGCACCTTCGAGGTTTTGATTCAGCTCGGGGCGATCCTGGCGCTTCTGACGGTCTATTCGGGAAAACTGTGGATGCTCGCACGGAATTTCTCGAGCGATCCGAGGACGCGGCGCTTTGTCTTTGCCGTGCTGCTGGCGTTCCTGCCGGCCGTCTTCATCGGCGTTGCTGCGCATAAGATCATCAAGGATTTCCTGTTCGAGTCGCCGTTGATCATCTGCGTTTCGCTTGTCATCGGCGGGGTCATTCTGCTGTTCGTTGACCGGATGCGATATCAGCCACGTTATGTCGACGTCATGGATATTCCGCCGCTGGCGGCTTTGATAATCGGATTTGCTCAGTGCCTCGCAATGATTCCCGGCGTTTCGCGGTCGGGATCGACGATTGTCGGCGGCATGCTCCTTGGTGCAGACAAGCGGACGGCTGCGGAGTTCTCGTTTTTCCTTGCAATGCCGACGATGACAGGCGCCTTCGCCTACGACCTCTACAAGAACTGGTCAATTTTGACACCGGACGATGTCAGCCACATCGTGCTTGGCTTCATTGCGGCCTTCGTGACTGGAGCCATCGTCGTTCGCTACATGCTCGACTTCATCTCGAAGCGCGGCCTATCGTTCTTCGGCTGGTGGCGCCTGCTCGTTGGCGGAATCGGGCTCGGCGCGCTGGCGGTGCTTCATTAGCCCTGGCGCCGATCCGTCAGGCCGCGTGCGACGTGATCGGCTTCATTAAAACGGTTCGCAAGGCGTCAGCGTCCTTGGCGCTGCGCAAGCCCTCAAGCGTTACGGGATCGCGGACGAGGCGGGAAATGCGCGCGAGCGCTTTCAGATGATCGGCCCCGGCTGCCTCAGGCGCGAGCAGGAAAAACAAGAGATCAACCGGCTCGCCGTCGTGGCTTTCGAACGGGATCGGATGCTCCAGCCGCGCGAAGATGCACGTAATCGCTTTTACCGTGGGAAGTTTCACGTGCGGAATCGCAATACCACGGCCGAGGCTCGTGGAACTCAGCCGCTCTCTTTGCAGAAGAGCGGCATAAATATCAGGAGCGCGAGCGCCGGTCACTGCCTCAGCCTTCATGGCGAGAGCATGAAGCGCTTGCTTCTTATCGTCGGCCTCAAGACGCGGAATGATCGCGTCGGTGGCAAGCATGCCTTCAATGGTCATCCGAGTCCCATCCCCGATGATGTGGTCGTCATTGTGGCCGACCGCACCGGATGCCGGGCGGTCTCCACCGTATGTCATGCAAGAGTTAAGCCTACGCTCAGTCTACGTGCTTTGGCGCAGTCGCGCCGTTCGGTTTGGCTCCAACGGGCATATCGGCGTCGATCCAGCCGATGTGGCCATCACTCCGCCGGTAGACGACATTCAGCCCTCCGTGCGACGCGTTCTTAAAGATCATGAAGGGCGCTTCCGACAAGTCGAGCTGCAGAACGGCCTCGCTGACCGTCATATGGCTAATATTGCGCTGTCCCTCGGCGATAATAAGCGGATTCGCTTCGTCCTGCTCCGGCTCATCATCATCGCGAAGGCTCACAATGTGATCGGTGGCCTCGATATCGACTTTGCGTCGGGCCGCCGCTGCGGAGGAATGGCTTTTAATCCGGCCCTTATACCGACGTACCCGCGTCTCCAGGCGATGAGCCGCCGAGTCGACGCTGCCGTAGGCGTCCGCGCCTTCTCCGTGGGCTTCGAGCAGGAGTCCGTTCGCCAGACGCACCGAGCAGGCCGTCTTGAACAGTTCACGTTCGCGTTCGAGCCGGATGTGTCCGTCGACCTCGCGTGCGAGATATTTTTGGAGAACGGTGCGAATCTTGTCGCCCGCATAGGTCTGGAAAGCATCACCAACTTGGACGTTCTTTCCGGTAATTTGGATGGTCATGAAGATGCCTGTTCTGCACGTGCTGAGGCGTTAATCCCGTTACCGAGCGCAATCCCACTCAAGGCTTCGAGCCACCTATCGCGACACCCGTGGGGAAAGTGTGACCGCCACTTCGCACGGGCGCTTTCCTTTCTGCGATAGGCTCCGTAGATTTTTCTGTCAAATCACGCTTGGAATGTGAATGTAACGAAAAAATATAATGCGTTCATTTGGTTAGGCCATTGCATTCAGGCCATCCCGCCAAGACGTTCCACCAATCTCTTGTCGCGGCGGCGTTGGACAGATGACGGGATTCGCATGGCTTCGCGATATTTGGCGACGGTCCGACGGGCGATATCGATGCCCTCGCTTTTAAGGCGGTCGACGAGCTGATCGTCTGAGAGGACATCTTCGACGCTCTCAGAATCGATCAGTTGCTTGATCCGGTGGCGAACGGCTTCGGAGGAATGGGCTTCCCCATCGGCGGCAGAGGCGATCGCGGAGGTAAAGAAATATTTGAGCTCAAATATGCCACGCGGGGTCGAGATATATTTG
>CAYYDL010000159.1:0-3333 GCA_964470545.1 uncultured Hyphomicrobium sp.
CGTTATGATCCGCTCCTCTCTCGTCGTCGGCGCGGACGGACGGAACTCCGCGACGCGAGCATTGGCGGGGCTCGAGATCGAGAGCTTCGGCGTGCCGAGCGAAGTGCTCTGGATGAGATTCTCGCGTCTTCCAAGCGATCCGCCTTACACCATGGGCCACGCCGGACCACGGCAGGGCTTCGTGATGATCGATCGCGGCGACTACTGGCAGTGCGGGTATATCGTCCGCAAAGGAACCTATGCCGACATCAAAGCGGGCGGCATCGAAGCATTCCGTGCCACTGTTGCTGCCGTGTCGCCTCTTCCCGGTGACCGCGTCCAGGAGCTGCGCTCGTTCGAGGATGTGCATCTCTTGAGCATCCGCATCGACCGGCTGAAACGCTGGTGGCGGCCAGGACTTCTCTGCATCGGAGACGCGGCACATGCGATGTCGCCGATCGGCGGGGTCGGCGTGAACCTCGCGATCCAAGATGCCGTGGCGGCTGCGAACATCTTAACGCGACCGCTGAAAAGCGGACGCGTGTCGGAGCAGGATCTCGCGGCGGTCGAGAAGCGGCGTACGTTTCCGACGAAAGCAACACAGAAAATTCAGCTCATGATGCGACGAGACAAGCGCAAGCGGGATGCCAACGAGGCAACGCGCGCCGGTCCGCCGGGGTTCATTCTGGGCATTGCGCGATGGCCGGTCCTCGCGCACGTTTCCGGACGTCTGATCGGACTCGGTTTTCGACCCGAGCACGTGCAGCTGAAAACGCGACGTTAACCTGCGTCGAATTTCCAGGTATTCGTCGCGCGGCGGGGTTTTCTATAACCGCGCGACGTCAACGAGGGCTTCTGGGGCTTGGACACTCTCAATTTCAAAACGGACATGGCGTTCGCTTACGGCGAACCGGCGCCGATGGGACCGGGCATTGTTCGCGTCGTCGCGCCGAACCCGAGCCCGCTGACGTTCAAGGGCACCAACACCTATCTCGTCGGTTCGACGTCGCTTGCCGTGATCGACGCGGGACCCGATAGCGACGAACATCGCGCTGCCATTCTGAAGGCGGCGGGCGGACGGCCGATCACGCACATCTTCACGACGCACGCGCATCGGGATCATGTCGACGGTGTCGCGAAGCTCAAGGCCGCGACGGGCGCTTTGACTGCCGCTTGCGCGCGCGATCCGGAAGCGAGCCGCATCGCGATCGAGAGCACCCCATCGGGCCGCTATTTCGTCGATTACGATTTCGGGCCGGACATCGCGCTCAACGGCGGCGACACGATTGAAGGCGCGGACTGGGCGCTGACGGCAATCCACACGCCGGGACATGCGCCGGATCATCTCTGCTTCGCGCTCGAAGGGCGCCGCGTCCTCTTTTCCGGCGATCACGTGATGGCCTGGAACACCACCGTCATCGCACCACCCGAGGGGCGCATGGCCGACTACGAAGCCTCGCTCGAAATTCTGCTCGATCGCGATGACGACGTTTTCCTGCCGGGACACGGCGGTCGCCTCGAAGATCCGCAACGGACCGTGAAGGCCTATCTGCTGCACCGGAACTGGCGGGAGAAGTCGGTGCTCGACGCACTAACGGGCGGCGCGACGACTATTCGTCGAATTGTGCCCCAGGTCTATCGCGACCTCGCGCCCCAGCTGATCCCTGCCGCGACCCTCTCCGTTCAAGCTCACGTCGAATATCTGATCGAGAAAGGTTTGGTCGCCTCCGATTTGCCTTTGACGCCGGACCGCGACCTTTCTCCGCTTTGAGCTTGGCTTTCCGCGCGGCAGCCGCTTCCTTGTCCGGATCGGGAACGGAGGCTTCGTAGCGCGCGGCAACCTCCTTCAAAATCGTGCGCACATGCTCGGCATTGCGACCGAAGTCGTTCGATCCGTACCGCGAGGCCGAACGCACGTCGATGCGTGAAGTTTTGTCCTCGCCCAGCACCCGGATGATGATGTCGTCGGCGAGGCCGAGAATGGGCGTGTGGTCGGTGAGTTCGACGAACCCCGGTGCGTCGTCCTCGTCCTCGGGCGGTGCTTCGAGCGTCGTCTTCAGCTTGAGCTTGGCGACGGCCTGCATCACGAGCTCATAGGCTTCCTCGGTCGTCCGCGGAATGACGAGACTTTTGAGATCCGGGTAATTCTCGCGCTGGAGCGCTGCGAACCGGTCGCCCGGATAGTCGATCGGGTTGGCATCGGGGCCGCGCTCGTCCTTCGCGACGGTGAATTCCGGCGGCTCGGCGAGATCGGTCGAAATGTCGTTGATGTCAGGCCATTGCAGGCTCATCGCCCAGACGGCGGCGGGGACCGCCAGTATTCCAAGTGCCACGACAGCGCCGCAGACGACGCGGGCGGCGCCCTGCCGTCCCGTCACCCAGATGTCGAGCGCGGCGATAACCGCCATCAGAAAGGCCAGCCCGGCGGCGGCGATGAGGATATAAGCGATCGTCAGCGCGACCGGCGTTTCGAGCAGCGACAGCCGATGCAGACCGGCGGTCACGATCGCGGCAGCGGCGGCGAAGATCGCGATCCGGCTCGTCCACTTCGCGAGGAACGATGGCGGATGATCACCTGCGTAATAGATCCGCGTCGAGCGACGGCGATCGCGAATCCGCTTCCGCGGGCGGCGCTCGTCGATGCGATCCGTTACCATGCGAGCCTCGCGCGTTCCCCCGTCGTCTCCGCCTTCTCACCCCGAAGTCGCGCCATTTTGTGGTGGCTTCAAGGATAGAGGCGCGTTTTGTGCCAGGAGTCGCGCGGCGCGTCGCGGCGGAAAACGATGCGGTCGTGCAGACGGTAGGGCCGCGACATCCAGAATTCAATCTCGACAGGCAGCACGCGGAAGCCCGACCAATAAGCCGGGCGCGGAACCGTCTCACCCGGGAATTTGGCCTCGAAGTGCTGGACCTTGGCTTCCAGCACGTCGCGCGAGGAGAGCGGCCGCGACTGGTGCGACGCCCAGGCGCCGATGCGGCTCAAGCGGTGCCGCGACGCGAAATAGGCATCCGCCTCGCCGTGCCCGACGAGCGACACCGGCCCGCGGATGCGCACCTGCCGCTCGAGGCTCTTCCAATAGAAAAGCAGCGCCGCCTTCGGGTTGGCGAGCAGTTCCCTGCCCTTCGCGCTCTCGAAGTTCGTGTAGAAGACGAATCCGCGGTCGGCGCTCCCCGCCGGATCGACGTTTTTCAGAAGCACGACACGCACGTTCGGAAGTCCGTTCGCGTCGACGGTCGCGACCGACATGGCGTTCGGGTCATTCGGCTCCGACCGCGTCGCTTCGGCCATCCACTCATCGAACAGCTGAAACGGGTCCGTGGCACCGGTGAAATCGGGGGCCAGTTGCGACGCCT
>CAYYDL010000160.1:0-2234 GCA_964470545.1 uncultured Hyphomicrobium sp.
ATCGCTCCTCCGGAAATCGTTCATGCGCGACGAAAAGCGACCAAGAAATGTCCCCAAGCCGCCGCCGCACAAACGCATTGGTCGTGCTGTATATATTCTAGCCAGAGAACTACCCGCTTGGGTCGAAACGCTCGGCACAGCCCCAGTTAGGTTGGCAACCGAGGGTAAAAAGCGTAGCGGTCGGCCCACGGTTGCCGAACGAATGAAGCTCCGAAGCGGCTAATTTTACGGCCGGCGAGAATTCAGCCTTCCGCCCGGCAACCATTCTCCAAGGCGATCTGCCCGCAGATGAGTGTACCGCGCGAGCATCGCGGGGGTCAGATGGCCGCTAATAGCCATGATCTCATTTTCCCGGAGATCAGTCAGTTCGAAGAGACGCGAAATCCCCTCATGACGAAGATCATGCCATCGGAGATCGGGAAATTTCTTATCGTCGACGACATCGTGGAATGCATGGATGATCCCGCGGGCGCTTTCGACGGGAATAACAGGCCTTGAGCCGATCGCCTCAGCAACACCGTCTGGTCGCAATACCTCAAAGGCGCCCACGGCTTCTACTGAAAGAGGCAAGCGTCGCGGCTTGTCGTTCTTTGTTCGCCGCAAGTCAGCATGAGGATATTCAGCGCGCAATCGAACTTGGCCCCAGGTGAGTCCTGCGAGCTCGCTCTGCCGCATGCAGGTTTCGATAGATAGGATAATCGCCGCTTTGAGCCAGGGCCGAGACGACTTTTCAGCGGCTTCCAGCAAGCGTTTCTCCTCGCCGTCCATGAGGCGTCGATCGCGCCCCTCGGGCTTTGCCGGCCTTACTCCTGGCCTTACGGGATTATCAAGCGGAACCTTGTTGGCGCGCGCCCATGTTTGAACCAGCTTTGAAAGGGCGTTAAGGCGGTGGATGACTGTCTGCGGTCCGCACTCGGCGGCAGGTCCGCATGGCGCCCCATCTTCCGCGCCGTCCTCATCGAGAACTTCGCGGCGCCACTCGATGAGGTCCCAGTCGTGAAGTGAGGCAAGTGACCAGTCCGCGAATTTGCTCTGCTTCCAATAACGGAGTTTCGCCGCGACGTTCTTAGCGTCCGGACTGTTCCCGTAGAGTTTGCCGTCGAGCATCCAATCGCACGCGGTAGCAACTGTGGTCGTCCGAGCCTGCCGGGTATCGACGAACTCATCGCCGGTGACTTTACCCTCGACGATACGTTGCCATTCTTGCGCTGCGCGCAAGGACTCGAATGTTCTCGACTGATAGACCCCGTTCCGCCTTACCTGCACGCGATATTGATGGGCTCCGCGGATTTGGATTCCTCCGGGCATGGCAAAACCTTTGGCACACTCATGAAGGTCGCAGCGTGCCAAATTGTGCCAAAAAATGCGAGAGGTTGAGCGACGCTCTTTCTAGGAGATTGATTATATTGGAGCGGGTGAAGGGAATCGAACCCTCGTCGTAAGCTTGGGAAGCTTCTGCTCTACCATTGAGCTACACCCGCGCCGCGATCCGATGATAGGCGATCGAGACGGCGATGCAAGACCGTCCCGCCGCGTTTAAGCGCGGGCGCTTCAGGTCCCGGCCAAGCGATCAGCGGTTGAATCTTACACAGAGCTTAAAGATTACTCGGCGTCGGTAGAAAACGCAGGGTTACACGGGGCTTTTCACACTATCGGCGCTGGCGTCGCGCGATTTTTTTACGGTAAGTTTTGGCCCCCCGGCGCTTCGCCGCAATCAATCGCACGTTTTGAGGCACGATGTACGACCAACGCACGGATATCGGCCCCGGTGCCGTTCCGCCCGCCCGCATTGTCGAGGCCAAGGTCAAGTGGTTTAACGCCAGCAAAGGTTTCGGCTTCGTGACGATGGCCGACGGCTCGCCCGACGCCTTCCTGCCGATGGCGATCCTGCGCCGCGCCGGCTACGAGGTCGTGCGCGAAGGCGCATCGATCACCTGCGAGGTCGGCGCCGGCGCGATGGGGCCGCTCGTCACCAACGTCATCAACATCGACATGAGCACCGCCGTCGCGCCGGGTGTCGGCGACCGGCGGGCGGCGCGCCCGTCCAGCACGCTGGAAGGCGCGGTCAAGTGGTTCGAACCCGAAAAGGGCTACGGCTTCGTCTCGCCGGACGGCGGCGGCAAGGACATCTTTGTCCACATCACCGCGCTCCGGCGCAGCGGACTTGAGGGCCTGGCCCCGGGCCAGCGCGTCCGGGTCGATGTGATCGACGGCCGGAAAGGGCTCGAAGCCGA
>CAYYDL010000161.1:0-6447 GCA_964470545.1 uncultured Hyphomicrobium sp.
CGAGTCCTACTCTTTCTCCATGGTGCATTGAAGAGGGTGGCCATGCTGCCGCGAAAAGTCCATGACCTGCGTCACCTTGGTTTCAGCAACTTCGTACGTATAGACGCCGCAAATACCGACTCCTTTATGATGGACATGGAGCATGATCCGCGTCGCATCTTCCTGTCCCTTGTTGAAAAAGCGCTGCAGCACGAGAACCACAAACTCCATCGGCGTAAAGTCGTCGTTCAAGAGAAGAACCTTATATAGGTTCGGCTTCTTCGTTTTTGGACGGGTCTTCGTGACAATACCCGTCTTGGACTCTCCATCACCGTCGTCGCGGCGGGGTCCGTCGGGCGGTTCGTTGTTCGCTGCCATGCGGGCAGGGCCCAGTATGGAATTGATTTCCACCTTCTTCATCGCGTGCCTCGGGTAAAACCCGAATCCATCGAACCTCGCAAAACTATCCCGCGGTCGCGAGATGGTGGAGGCAGAAAAGTGACGCCCGCGCCGCAATCGCTCACGCGGACGGGCACCTGTCTTCTCGAGTAAATGTTCAAGCGAAACACCCGTGTTCATCAAGCCCGTAATATAGGCACGCTGACGAGCAAAAAAACAGAATGAGCTGAGCGACACATCAGACCTATCCCAAGAGTCGAATAGTGCACTGGTCCCGAAGGTTCCGCTGCTTTGGCGACGAGCAATTGTTGCCATCGCGCCAAGCCGACCCGTTATGGCTGTCGCTTGCGCCCCGGAAGCCCGCGGCGGCGAGGTCCTCACGCGTCTCGTATCTCGAAGCCAGCGCCCTGCCTCGCCAAGCTTAGCGCTCAATTCTGGGACAGCCAAAGAGGCAAATTTTACCGCGTTCCTTAACGCTAATGCAGGCGTCCAGTCCTAGAGTCAGCCCGCATCTGGAAGCGCCAAAGGCCTCCTTGGCGCCCAAAAGGTGCCTAAAAACAATGCTCTCCCTATTAGATAAATGGGGTGGGCCGATCGCGGGAGCCGTCCGGCCCCCCGTGGGGATTGGTCGTCAGCCGCTTTTTACGAGCGGCCAGAGGGATACAACGTCGTGTTGCGACGAGCGTTAGCGTACGCGTCGACATTTGTGATCGTCTTCGGAGCCGCACTCCCAAGCGCCGATGCTCGGGCGAACCGCCACGCTGCGCTGATCCTAGACGCCAATTCCGGTGCCATCCTCCACAACGTCGCCGGTGACGCACCACGCCATCCCGCGTCGCTCACCAAGATGATGACGCTCTACCTGACGTTCGAGACGTTACAGTCCGGCAGGCTCAAGATGTCTGACAAGCTCACGATGTCAGAGCACGCGGCTGCGGCTGCACCGTCAAAGCTTGACCTCGATCCGGGCGACCAGATTTCCGTCTCCGACGCCATCAGAGCCATTGTCACGAAGTCCGCCAATGACATCGCTATAGCACTTGCCGAGAAAATCGGCGGCTCTGAACCGAACTTCGCGCGTCTGATGAATGCCCGCGCCCGCGAATTTGGAATGACTGGCACGCATTACGAGAACGCCTCGGGCCTCCCGAACGATGCCCAGATCACCACCGCGCATGACATGGCGATTCTGGCCCTGCACCTGCAGGACGATTTCCCGCAATACTACCCGCTTTTCTCAACGAAGGTGTTTTCCTACGGCGGCAAGTCATACCGCAACCACAACACGATGCTGAACACCTTTGCCGGCGTCGACGGCATCAAGACGGGCTATACGCGGGCGTCGGGCTTCAATCTCGTGACGTCGTGGCACCGCGGCAACCGGCATCTGATCGGCGTCGTCTTCGGCGGCGACACCGCGGGAGAGAGAAACGCCGAGATGCGTGTTCTTCTCACGCGGATGGTTTCACGCGCATCTCCCGTCAGAACCCGCAAACCAATGTTCCTCGCACGGCTCAAGGGTGAGCCCAAGATCGCCCATCGCCCCAGCCAGCGAAAACCTGCCGCGGAGATCGCTGCGACGCGCCCGGTTTCGCCGCCCTCGCCGCCTGGCAAGCCGAACGCCGCCACTTTGGCTGATGCCGATGAAACGCCAGTTCAGATCTTTAAGGTCCGTGCCGTTCCGATCGTGGCCAAGGCTCAGCGGCCGGCCCCGTCACCCGATGAAACGACGGATATGGAGGACACAGGCGAGACGCCCGCACCAGTTCGCACCGAAAAACCGCAGCTTCGCGGCTTCGCACCCGCCAGTCTGGCCAACGCTCCTACCGCTTTGACCACGGCTTCAAATCGCGACGTCGTGCCCGACGTTCCGTCCCCCCGACCCGATGCAAGCGTACCGCGAATGCAGCAGATAGCTGCCAGCGCGGAGACACACCCGGCACCGGTCATCCGTGGTTTGCCGCCGTCGACGCTTGGCGCCCAGGCCCGTGCACTCGCGGCAGAAACCGGACAGGGATTCGAACCACGCCGCGCGGCATTCCAAAAGACAAGTGGCGGGTATGCCGTCCAGATTGGCGCCTATAGCTCGATTGACGACGCCCAGCGCGCCCTGACAAATGTCCAAGGCCGCGCCGGGCGGCTTCTCGCAGGTATTTCTTCGGTCACGAATCCAACGATGAAAAACGGCCACCAGATCTTTCGCGCGCGCTTCACGGGCTTTGACGCCAGCCGCGCCACGAAGACCTGCAACGCCTTGCGCCGCCAGTCGGTTGATTGCTTCGTCATGGCCGCGGACTGACGTCTTGCCCGATCCAGCAACGCAGTCGTAGCATCGCGGATCGTTCGCAACGCAGGGTTCGCTCGTGGCTGATACCGCAGAATTTCCGAGACTCGTGCTCTTCCAAGGCGTCCTCCCAGCGGGAGACGTCTATCGACCTGCTGAGAACCGCGTCCTCGCGGGCGATCCCGTGCAGTGCGCGCAAAATTTGTTCCAGAGCCCGGATGGCCACTTCAATGCCGGCATCTGGAGCGGGGATCCCGGAACCTGGCGAGTCGTGTTCACCGAGACGGAGTTTTGCCACATCCTGGAAGGGATCATCATCGTACGTGGTGACGACGGCTCCGAAGCAACGTTCCGTGCGGGCGATGCCTTCCTGACGCCCGCCGGCTTCACCGGAACTTGGGAAATCGTCGAGCCCGCAAGGAAATTCTATGCGGTGTACGAATAATTATCCCTGCATAGCTGGCGTCAGCGCTTCACCGCAAAACGACGTCATGCCGGCGAAGGTCGGCATGACGGTGTTACCGATGCGAACTAGCCCTTTCCGCTCAAAAGCGTGTAGTTCCCGCCTGTCGCGGTGATGTCAATCGATCGCGTCCGCTCTGTCGCGAAGCGCGCGACATAATGCGGCCCGCCCGCCTTCGGCCCGGTGCCTGAAAGACCTTCGCCACCGAAAGGCTGCACGCCGACCACGGCCCCGATCTGATTGCGGTTGACGTAAAGATTGCCGACATGCGCGTTCTCCGCGACATAGTCGGCGACGCTTTCGATGCGGCTGTGCAGCCCGAGCGTCAATCCGAACCCCGTGGCGTTCAGCGCTGCGACGACTTTGTCGAGATGGCCGCGCTCAAAGCGGATCATGTGAAGAATAGGGCCGAAGACTTCCCTCTGCAGGCGATCGAGCCGGTCGATTTCGTAAAGCGCCGGCGTGACGTAGGTCCCGGCGCGACATGCTTCCGGCATAGCAACGTCGATGATCTCGCGTCCCTCACGCTGCATGAAAACCTTGTGGCTTTCGAGATTATCCTGCGCCGCTTCGTCGATGACCGGGCCGATATCCGTCGCATAATCAAGCGGATCGCCGACATCCAGCGCCTCAATGGCACCCGCCAGCATCGATCGGATGCGCGGGGCATTATCGTCCTGCACGAAAAGGATGCGTGCCGCCGAGCACCGTTGCCCGGCGCTGTCGAAGGCCGACCGTACGGCATCGCGCACCACCTGCTCGGGCAACGCGGAAGAGTCCGCAATCATCGCATTGATGCCGCCGGTCTCCGCGATGAACGGCACGATCGCCGCCCGGCGATCCGCAAGCGCGCGCTGAATGGCCCATGCCGTCTCGTTCGAGCCGGTAAAGGCAATGCCTTGTATGCGCGCATCTTTGACGAGCGCCTCGCCGAGCTTGCCCCCACCCGTCACAAACTGCAAAACGTCACGAGGCACGCCCGCCTCGTGCAGCAATTTCACAGCGAGGAATCCCGAAATCGGCGCCTGTTCCGCAGGCTTCGCGACGACCGCGTTTCCGGCAGCGAGCGCCGCCGCAACCTGACCGGTGAAGATCGCGACCGGAAAATTCCATGGCGAAATACAGCCGAAAACGCCGCGACCCCGGAGCGTCAGCGTATTCTCTTCGCCCGTCGGCCCCTTGAGAAACATGGAATCCGAAAAGAGACGGCGCGCCTCGACCGCGTAGTAGCGCAGGTAATCGATGGCCTCGCGGACTTCCGAATGCGCTGCCTCGATCGTTTTACCGGCTTCGCGAATGAGCGCAGCCATCAGCATGGGGCGATCCCGCTCGAAAAGATCCGCCGCGGCTTCCAGGATGCGAGCGCGCTCCGCGGCATCCGTCTTTTCCCAGCGCGAACCTGCGTTCCTCGCCGACGCAATCGCATCTTCGAGATGCTGCGGAGTGGCAAGACGCACCGTACCGATCTTGTCCCGGTGATCGTGCGGCGAAACGGCGACGCTTGCCGATTCTCCGCCGGTAGTCGCCGTACCATTGATGATCGGCCCTGCCGCGAAAGGCGTTTTCAGAACCTTGCCGAGATCGCTCTGCAGGGCGTTCCGCACGCTCAACTCGGTGAGAGCAAGCCCAGCGCTGTTTTTGCGCTCCGGCAAAAAGATGTCGCGCGGCCGTGCGATCAGGTTCGGCCGCTCGCCTGAGCTGAATTCGCGATCAGCAATCTCGACGGGATCGGCAATGATCTCGGAGATCGGCGTTTCCTCGTCGCCCAGCCGATAGACGAATGAGGTGTTCGCACCATTCTCGAGCAGACGCCGGACGAGATAGCCGAGCAGATCTTCGTGGCCACCGACCGGCGCGTAGATCCGGCACACGCGCCCGAACTTGCCCTCTCCCGCGATTTGCTCGTAAAGCGCTTCGCCCATGCCGTGCAGACGCTGATATTCGAATTCGACCGCTCCGCCGGCGACTGCGGCGGCCGCGATGGTGTGCGCGTTATGGGTCGCGAACTGCGGATAAAAAGCCGCCGGATCGGAGATCAAGAGCCGCATCGCGGCGAGGTAAGAAACGTCGGTGTGCAGCTTGCGTGAGAAGACAGGGTAATCCTCGAGCCCGCGCTCCTGAGCCCATTTGATCTCGCTGTCCCAATAAGCGCCTTTGACGAGCCGCACGGGAATGCGCTTTCCAGTCTGTTCGGAAAGACGCCTGAGCCAGCGCAGCATCGGGATCGCGCGCTTGCCGTACGCCTGAACCGCTATGCCGAGCCCGTTCCATCCGTCGAGTTGCGGGTTGATCAGCGTCTCGCCAAAAAGGTCGGCCGTAATGTCCAGTCGGTCTTGCTCTTCAGCATCGATCGTCAAACCCAGGCCCTTTGCGCGCGCCGCCCGGGCAAGCGTCAGGAGACGTGGCCCAAGTTCCGCCCGAAGGCGCTTTTCCTTGCCCGGTTCGAAGCGGGGATGCAGCGCCGAAAGCTTCACCGAAATGGAAGGTCGCGCGAAGATCGCATCCGCATGTTGCGCCGTGAACGGCCCCCCATCATTTCCGACCACGTCGATCGCCGCCATGTAGCGCTGGAAATAACGTTCGGCGTCCTGCTCCGATCGCGCCGTCTCGCCCAACATATCGTAGGAAAAGCGATAGCCCTTCTCCTCGTAAGATCGCGCACGCGCCAATGCGCTTTCGATCGTAGAGCCGAGCACGAATTGTTCGCCAAGCAGCCTCACAGCGTGGCGAACCGCAAGCCGGATCGTGCCTTCGCCCGAACGCGCCACGAGCCGCTTCATCGCCTGCAGCGGATTGGCGCCTTTCGCCTCCTTGAGCCGCATGATGCGGCCCGTCAGCATCAAGCCCCATGTCGACGCATTGACGAACAGACTGTCGGAATGCCCACGATGTTTTTCCCAGGCGCCGCCCGAAATCTTGTCGGCGATGAAAGCATTCGCCGTCTCGGCATCCGGAATCCGTAGAAGCGCTTCGGCGAGGCACATGAGGATCACGCCCTCATCCGTCGCCAAGCCGTATTCGTGCATGAAGGCGTCGACACCAGCGTGGCTCGCCTTGTCGCTGCGCGCGGTGTGAACAAGTCGCCGCGCGATGTCGGCGGTGCGGCGGCGCTCGTCTTCGGTGAAAAACGCGCGTTCAATCAGCGCTCCAACGAGCCGCTGCTCGTCCATCAGATATTGGGCCGCGAACTCGTCCCGGAACGGGAGACCCCGCTGTGTCACGCTATCCTCACGCCGCAATGTCGCGACCATACCGTTCCCGCTGATAGTGGGCGCCCGATGCGATTCGCCCATTAACAGATATTAGCAGATTGGCCTCGCCC
>CAYYDL010000162.1:0-2456 GCA_964470545.1 uncultured Hyphomicrobium sp.
GGCATGGCAGAACCCGCATTCCTACCCACCGAGAAACTCAAACAAGTTGCCTCGGCAAATGAGCCGCTGACCTTCCGTCAGCCGCCTCACAATCTCGAAGCCGAGCAGGCGCTTCTCGGTGCGATCCTCGTCAACAACGAGGCGCTCGATCGCGTTTCCAGCTTCCTGTCTCCCGACCATTTTTTTGATCCGCTGCACGCGCGGATCTATGAAACGCTGGGGACACTCATCCACGCCGGCAAGACCGCGACGCCGATCACGGTGAAGACGTTCTTCGAGAACGCGGAGCCGATCGACGCCAACATGACCGTGCCACAGTACCTCGGCCGGCTTGCGGCGAATGCGACGACGATCATCAATGCCGCCGAGTACGGACGCACGATCTACGATCTCGCGACGCGCCGCGCGCTGATCATCATCGGCGAAGACATGGTCAACACGGCCTACGATAGCGCCGTCGATCATCAGCCGCGCGCCCAAATCGAGGAAGCCGAAGGCCGCCTCTATTCGCTCGCCGAGCAGAACAAGTACGGCAAGGGCTTCGAGACGTTCAAGCAGGCACTGACGACCGCGATCGAGATGGCCAACAGCGCCTTCCAGCGCGCCGGTCATCTTTCGGGAGCTTCGACGGGCCTTGCCGATCTCGACAACAAGCTCGGCGGTTTGCAGCGGTCCGACTTGATCATCCTCGCCGGGCGCCCATCGATGGGCAAGACAGCGCTTGCGACCAACATCGCCTACAACGTCGCCAAGGCCTATCGCGGCGAACGTCAGGCTGATGGCACCATGAATACCGTCGATGGCGGAATCGTCGGCTTCTTCTCGCTCGAAATGTCATCCGAACAGCTCGCAACGCGTATTCTCGCCGAGCAGGCCGAAGTTTCATCGGAAAAGATCCGCCGCGGCATGATCGATGAAGCGGAATTCCGCAAGCTTTCCGAAGTCGCCGCCGAGATGTCCCGTATCCCGCTCTTCATTGATCAGACCGGCGGCATCACCATCGCGCAACTTTCCGCACGCGCACGAAAATTGAAACGCCAGCATGGCCTCGATCTGCTCGTCGTCGACTATCTCCAGCTCCTCGCCGGTTCGAAAGCCCGCAGCGACAACCGCGTGCAGGAAATCACGGAGATCACGACCGGTCTCAAAGCGCTCGCGAAAGAGCTGGCGGTTCCGATCATCGCCCTGTCGCAGCTTTCCCGTCAGGTTGAGCAGCGCGAAGATAAACGTCCGCAGCTCTCCGACCTGCGTGAATCGGGCTCGATCGAGCAGGACGCCGACGTGGTCATGTTCGTTTTCCGTGAAGAATATTACGTAGAGCGGACAAAGCCTGCCGAAGGAACGCCCGAATTCGCCGATTGGATGGCCAAGATGAGTCAGGTCTCCGGTAAGGCCGAAGTCATTATCGGCAAGCAGCGTCACGGTCCGGTCGGCACGGTCGAGCTGTCCTTCGAAGGACAATTCACGCGCTTTGGCAATCTGGCCCGAGACTATATGCTGCCCGATCGGTAGGGCACCGGGTGGGAAAGCGATATGACGGTCAATACGCGGATGCCTGAGAGCCTCGCAAGCGCGACGGGGACGATCACCGTCGATCTCGGGCGCATCGCGGCGAATTGGAAGGCACTCGCGGCAAAGGTCGCCCCGGCGCGATGTGCGGCCGTTGTCAAAGCGGATGCTTATGGCCTCGGTGCTGAGCGGGTCATTCCGACGTTGGCGCGCGCAGGCTGCACCACTTTTTTCATCGCAACGCCCACCGAAGCGGAAGCAGCACGAAATCTTGCACCTCACGCCGACATTTTTGCGCTCAACGGACTCGTCGGGAACGCTGCCGCCGCCTTCGCGCATCTGGACGTCAAACCGGTCCTCTCGACGCTCGATGACATCGTTGCGTGGTCGGCGCTGTGCAAAGCGCGCGGCGAAAGACTCCCGGCAGCGATTCATATCGATACGGGCCTTCATCGGCTCGGTCTTCCAGTGCGCGACGTCCGGCGTCTCGCTGCCGAGCCTACGATGATGGCCGGAATCGATCTTTGTCTCGTGATGAGTCATCTCGCCTCCGCCGACAACCCACGCGATCCGAAAAACCGCGACCAGCTGCTTGCGTTCGAAACGCTGACAGCGCTCTTTCCTGCTATCCCGCGCAGCCTCGCGGCATCCGATGGCTTGATGCTCGGACCCGCCTATCATTTCGATCTCGTGAGACCCGGATACGCCCTCTACGGCGGACAAGCTTCGCAGATTGCGCCAGCGCCGGTTAAGGCTGCCGTGACGGTCTCCGCGCGCATTCTCGCAGTCGCAGATGTCGCGCCAGGCGAGACCGTCGGCTATTCCGCGACGTGGCGCGCCAAACGCCCGAGCCGGATCGCAACGATTGCAGCAGGCTATGCCGACGGCGTTCCGCGCAATGCCAGCGCATCCGATGGCCGCCCCGGCGGCCACGTTCTGATCAGCGG
>CAYYDL010000163.1:0-2453 GCA_964470545.1 uncultured Hyphomicrobium sp.
GTCACCAATGACGAGCTCGCGCTGACCGCGGCCGATCGGGATCAGCGAGTCGATCGCTTTGAGACCCGTCGCCATCGGCTCGTGCACCGACTTGCGCGGCAGGATGCCCGGCGCCTTGACGTCGACGCGCATTTTCTTCTCGAACTGGATCGGACCCTTGCCATCGATGGGGTTGCCGAGGCCGTCGACGACGCGGCCGAGAAGGCCCTTGCCGACGGGCGTATCGACGATGGCGCCCGTCCGCTTGACGGTGTCGCCTTCCTTGATGTCGCGGTCGGCGCCGAAGATCACGATACCGACATTGTCTGCTTCGAGGTTCAGCGCCATGCCGCGGATGCCGCCAGGGAACTCGACCATCTCACCGGCCTGGACGTTGTCGAGACCATAGACGCGCGCGATGCCGTCACCAACCGACAGCACCTGTCCGATTTCGGAAACCTCGGCTTCCTTGCCGAAGTTTTTGATCTGATCCTTGAGGATCGAAGAAATTTCTGCGGCCCGGATTTCCATTGAGACCTCTTCCCTGGTCGTTTCCATTTATCGGAGCCTGATCCGGCTCCTTATTCCAATGCGTTAAACTTGCTTCGCCGTGACGCCCGCCGATCGAACGATGGGCGACGGAACCGCCGGCGTCAGGCGCCGGCTCCGCTCAGCACTGCCTTCATGTTCTGAAGCTTGGTCTTGAGCGAGGAGTCTATCATGCGGCTGCCGACCTTCACGATCAGGCCACCGAGAATGCCGGGATCGACGCGCGATTGCAGCGTCACGTCCTTGCCGACCGACGCCTTGAGCGTTTCCTTCAGCGCCGCGATCTGCTCATCGTTAAGAGCGAACGCGCTGGTCACTTCGGCTGTGACTTCGCCGCGCGCCTTGGCGGCAAGCGACCGGAAGGCCTTAATGATGTCCTGGATGACGAAGAGGCGGCGATTGGCCGTGACGAGCTTCAGGAAATTGGCCGTCAGCCCGCCGATCCCGGCCTTGTCGAGAACGGCAGCGATCGCCTTGCTTTGATCGTCAGCCGCGATGACTGGGCTGCGCACCAAGCGCATGAGATCCGGGCTCTCGTCGAGCAGCGCCTGAAAATTCACGAGATCGCGTTCGATCCCTTCGATATTCGAGCTTTCGCTTGCCAACTCGAACAGCGCCGACGCATAGCGCCCGGCCACACCTTCAACGATCGTATCGTCCGTCGCCACGTCGCTCTCACCTCGCGCCTTCGGGCGCATAGAGGGCGGGGCACGAAAAAGGCCCGAGTTTGCGCCCGCTCCAAGGAAAGGCCTTTGACAAAAGAAGAGCGCACGGGGCCGGAACCCACCAGCCGCCCCCTTTCAAAGCCGGGCTGTCCTTAACATGCACTCTCCGAGGCTTCAACAGTGCGCCAAGAGGGCGCGTTGCCGCATAACGGGGCTGCCAAAGCCCAAAATCCAGGCTTTTTCGGATCCGTTTTGCTCCGCGACGTTCACAGACGATGAACCGGGACCGGCGCTGTCGTTCAAATTGCGTTCAGACTGGACGCGCTAAACAACAATCAACACGCGGAGAGTCGAAGAACCCGCCTGCAAGTTCAAAGTCCCTGCACTTCACGTCCCAGCACTTCGGGCCCGCCTCTGGCGGGCTTATTTTGGGTCAAAGCGCGTCCCGCATGATAATCGGAAAGCGCCAAGGCAGGACGAACACCAGATCGAAGCCGACATCGTGATTTTGATATTGCGGATTGCGGGCAAGCCAAAGATCCGCCGCCCGCCTGACGCGGCGGCGCATTGTGAGCGTTATGGCGTCTTCCGCGTCTTCCGTTCTCTGACGCCGCTTCACTTCGATGAAGGCCACTCGGTTCTTGCGCAGCGCAATGAGATCGATTTCGCCGACGGGCGTCTTGAAGCGCCGGCCGAGAATCCGATGCCCGGTGGCCATGTAGACGGCCGCGACGAACGTCTCGGCTCTGAGCCCGCTATGATGCCGGCGCCGTCGCTCCAAACGTTGACGGAACTCATCATTGACGTTCGAACTCATCGCCGTGCGTCCTTCGCCTTGATCCCCAGTCCATAAACCCGTGCCTTCGGAACCCCGAATTCATCCGCGAGCGCCTTCGCCGCATCTTTGAGGCTCATGACCTCGAGTGCACCGGCCAACCGAGCCGCCAGCGTCTCATCGCTGACAGCCTGAGCCTGCTCCGGCCCGATGACAATGACAACTTCGCCCTTGAGCCCGTCCCCCGCAGTGATATCTACGAGGTCGATCAGACTCCCGCGACGAATGTCCTCATGAAGCTTCGTGAGTTCCCGCGCCACCACCGCCTGACGGCCCCGAAGCAGATCTGCCATATCGGCAATCGTCTCGGCGACCCGGTGCGGCGCCTCATAAAATATGAGGCTCCCGGGAATTTGCGATAATTCCGCGAGTTGCGCCCGCCGCGCCGCCTGTTTCGCCGGCAAAAATCCCGCGAAAAAGAAGGA
>CAYYDL010000164.1:0-9819 GCA_964470545.1 uncultured Hyphomicrobium sp.
CCGGCCGCGACGGCATCCATGGCGCGACGATGGCGTCGGCCGAATTCGACGAGAAGTCCGATGAGAAACGCCCCACCGTGCAGGTCGGCGACCCGTTCACCGAAAAGCTCCTGATCGAAGCCTGCCTCGAACTGATGGCAACGGATTCGATCATTGCCATTCAGGACATGGGCGCGGCGGGCCTCACCTCATCGACGTCGGAAATGGCCGACAAAGGCGGCGTCGGCATCGAGCTTAATCTCGACCTCGTCCCCCAGCGCGAAACCGGCATGACCGCTTACGAGATGATGCTCTCGGAAAGCCAGGAACGCATGCTGATGATCCTGAAGCCCGAGCGCGAGAACGACGCGAAAGCGATCTTCGAGAAATGGGGCCTCGACTTCGCCGTCATCGGGCACACGACCGATAGCCAGCGCATGATCATCAAGCACAAAGGCAACGTTGAAGCCGACTTGCCCGTGCCGGTGCTCGCGAACTCCGCGCCGCAATACACGCGGCCATACGACGAGCCGAAAAAGCCTGCAAAGATCCTCCCCGAATGGGTGCCTGCGCCGAACGCAATCCTCGGTACGCTGAAGGAATTGATGGCGGGACATCACCTCGCGTCGCGCCGCTGGATCTGGGAACAATACGACCACATGGTCATGGGCGACACCGTCGGCCGCCCCGGTGGCGACGCGGGCGTTGTCCGCGTGCACGGTACGAAGAAAGCCGTCGCCGTTGCCTGCGATGTGACGCCTCGCTATGTCACCGCCGACCCCGAGGAAGGCACGAAGCAAGCCGTCGTCGAAACCTGGCGCAACCTGACGGCCGTCGGCGCCGATCCCCTCGCCATCACCGACAACATGAATTTCGCCAACCCCGAGCGGCCCGAGATCATGGGCCAGTTCGTGGCCAGTTGCCGTGGCATGGCGGAAGCCTGCAACGCCCTGGCCTATCCTGTCGTCTCCGGCAACGTCTCGCTTTACAACGAGACGAACGGCATCGGCATTCCGCCGACTCCTGCCATCGGCGGTGTTGGCCTCGTGCCCGATGCCTCGAAACTCGCCGACATCCGCCTCAAAAACGAAGGCGACGTCCTGATCGTCATCGGCCGCGAGGAAGGCCACCTCGGGCAGTCGCTCTATCAACAGCACGCCACCGGCAAGTTCGACGGCGCGCCGCCGCCCGTCGATCTCGAAGCCGAAATCAAGGCCGGCCGTTTGATCCGCACGCTGATCCGTGAAGGACGTGCGCTCGCCGTGCACGACTGCTCCGACGGCGGACTGCTCGTCGCCATCGCCGAAATGGCATTGGCGGGCGGCAAGAACGGCCTGTCGCGCGAAGCCTCAGGCCTCGGCGTCGAATTGTTCGCCTACGAGGGCAAGCTTCCCGCGCACGCCGTCTGGTTCGGCGAGGACCAAGGCCGCTATGTCGTCGAGATCACGCCGCAGAAGGCCGAGGAAGTCTTGGAACGCGCCCGCCTGCTCGAACTTCCCGCCCGCATCATCGGCCGCGTCGGCGGTAACGCCATCGCACTAAAGGGCGAAGGCGCACTGCCGCTCTCAGAACTCCGCACCGCCAACGAAGGCTTCCTGCCGAAGCTCATGCAGGGTGAGTTGGCCAGTTGATACGATCATCCTCGGGCTCGCCCCCGAGGATGGCCTGAAAAGAGAGACTTGAGACCATGTCGACTGGCAATGATCCGCAATCCCAGCAGGAACTCAGCGAAACCAAAGGCGCTCTCGACGTCCTCTTCACGCTGCGCGAAGAGTTCGCAACCTGGGTCGAGGAAGCCCAAGACGGCGTACGCAAGGAAGAGCTCGACAACGTCTATCAGCACGTCTTGGCGATGGAGGAAGAATACCGGCGCCGCCGCGATGAACTGCTGAAAAACTCCGAATCTTCGCCCTGATCAGACTGCGCATAACGTCGAACAATCATCGTGGCCGACTGCGCCGCGGCGACGGAAAAATCGGGAACGAATGCCCGCCAAAGGGCGCCGCACAAAATGGAGGAACTAGAATGCGCCACGCCCGCTTCCCGGCCATAATTGCCGTCACCGCCGCGCTCGCCATCGGCAGTGCAATCCTTCCCGCCAACCACGCAATCGCAGAAACGCAAGGATCGAAAATGACCACCACACCGTCCGGCCTCCAATACGAAGACACGCAAGTCGGCACCGGCGCGACGCCCGAGACCGGGCAGATCTGCGTGATGAACTACACCGGGTGGCTCTACGTCGACGGCAAGAAGGGTGCGAAGTTCGACTCGTCTTTGGATCGCGGCACACCATTCGAATTCCCGATTGGCACCGGCCGGGTCATCAAGGGTTGGGACGAGGGCGTAGCCTCGATGAAGGTCGGCGGCAAACGCACTCTGATCATTCCGCCCGCTCTTGGTTATGGCGCACGTGGCGCGGGCGGCGTCATCCCGCCGAACGCTACTCTGATCTTCGATGTCGAGTTGCTTGGCATAAAATAATCGTCCGCTTCACCAGCGAGGCCTCGCCTCCGCCCGTGGATAAAGAATGCGTCAAGCCGCGAGTCTCCGCGCCTTTCCACGATATCTGTAGATGAGACCCGGCGGCACGATGAATTCGCCATCTTTCAGCGCCGCATCGTCGAACCGCCCGTTGCTGAGGCGAGGCGCGACACCCGAATAGACAAAAATTCGGCCGAACTCGTCGGAAACGAATTCAGAGAACTCGTTTCCGTCGAGCTTGCCGATCGTCGGCCCCGCGGGCTTCGCATTTTGCAAAATCGAATACTCGATGAATTGCGCGCGACGCGTGTTGGCGAGCATGATCCAACCCTTTCAAGATTATTTCTGGCCGTCGAGGCGCGGCGGGGGCGCCCCTTTGAAAGGCGTCTCGAGGTCTCGCGCGACCTTGTCGAAGCAGGCAAGCCGCGCCGGACCCGGTCCGACGCCCGTGCAGTCACTCACTTGCGAAGGCGCGCCGTCCGGTGCGCCATGAGCCATCAAAACAATTCCAAGTGCAGCGAAAACGCCGATAAGAAGCGCGAAGATCAACGCGGCTTGGCTCTCCCCGCGTTTTTTCATTCTGTCGATCGCATCTGCATCCTGCGTGACCGCATGCTTGCCTGTCCACAATTCGCCCGACATGATCGTCCACCGTTTCTTTTGCGCGCATGATCCGCGCATAAGAAACGTAGGAAACTGCGCATAAAGTTTCGATGGGGAGCGGCGATCAAAAAAATAGGCGCCGCATAAAGACGCCGTTCATATTGCGCGCTTGTCGGCCGTGTAAATTTATAATCGCCTTGATCCCATGGCCGTTTAGCGATTTTGCGACTGAAGATGACGCAAACCAATCGCGTCGATGTGAACTGTGATATCGCAATGCCCATCAAAAATGCCGCTGAGACCTTCCTCGTGCGCGGCATGACGGCCTGGTGCAAAGCACAAAATATATTTCAAATTTTTCTCGGGGAGCGGAGAGAAGAAGCAATCCGCTTTCTTCCCTCCTTCCGCACGAGAGACTGTTCCCAAAAGTCGAGATGGAAACAGCCGACGCAAGTTATTTGCGCGCGCCCGGATTCTGATTCATCTCTGCGCCCTGCAGCGAGCCGTCCTCAGGCTTAGCATTCGGCGTCGCCGTCATGCCCGTCGTGTCGCTGTTCACGCCCGGCTGTTGCTGCATCTGGCCTTCGGACAAACTTCCCGAATGCGGCTTCGCCGTCGGATCGGCGGTCATGCCGGCACCGTTGTTACCGGGAAGGTCATGCATCGCTTTCGTTGTGAGGTTGCTGTCCTCTGCCGCGAACGCGACCGAGGTCGACAGGGCGAGCGCCATCGCTGCCAGAAGTGGCTTCATCATCGGAATATCTCCTGTTCGAGAATGTTAAAAATTTTTCAGTCCGGAGCGAAACCGGGACGCGGTAGAAACGGAGTTATTGAACGCCGTTGCCTGGCTGCGACTGTTTCTCGCTCGTGCATGATCGGGTACGTCGGTATTCTCAGGTTCGTTTCATGGGCCCGTGGAGAAAATTCTCCGAATTCGGCGTTAAGAAACGCGATGGCCATCGGCAGCGCGCTGGTCTTGTTCCTGGCGGAACATTCATGCCCGGCTTGTTCGGGCACAAAGACCGCGAAATTGATCATCCGAAGCAAACCTGATCTCGCAAAAAAGGATCTCGTCATGCGGATAACGAAATATATCGCACCTCTCGCGGTAGCCTTCTCATTGGCACCGGCTGTGTTTGAAAGTGCCTCGGCCGCATCCGATCCGACCGGCGTCTGGATGAACGATACAGGCCGCGGCGCGATCAAAATCGAAACGTGCGGCGACGCCCTTTGCGGCAACGTCGTCTGGGTGAAGTCATCAGCCGACGCTGACGGCTGCGGAAAGCAGATCATCGGCAACGTCAAGCCGGTCGGCGGCGGCCGCTGGGACAACGGATGGATCTATTCTCCGGAGAAGGGCCGCAAATACGACGTCGAACTGACGCCGCTCTCGAATGGCAATCTCAAGGTCGTCGGCTACGCAGGATTGAAGTTCCTGTCGAAGACGATGATCTGGAAACCTGCGCCTCAGGATCTGCAGTTGTGCAGCGAGGGCGATACGCAAAAGAAGCCTGACGTAACCGCAGCGGCGCCGGCGGAAACGGCAGCTCCGAAGAACGATACGCCAGCGACAACCGCTCCGGCTCCGGCAAAGGGCGCAGCCACACCCGATGCAAAGCCCGCTCCCAACACAGAGCAGGCGAAAGCGCCGGCGCCACTCGATCAGAGGAAGACAGCACCTGACGCCACGTCGGCAAATGCCGATGCTGCCGCGCCGCCCGATCAGAACGCCGATGCGGATTCAGACAAGGGCAACGACATTGCAGGCGCCCTCGGCAAACTCAAGATCGGCGATCTATCGCTGGACAAGGTTCTGACCAAAACCAAATCGGGCAAATGCAAGCTCGACCTTCCGTGGTTCAAAGTCACGATTGATTGCGAGCAGCATTAAGCTCGCATGAGCGCCGGGCCTCCCCCCGTTCCGGCGCCAGAGAGACGCCCGCTGCTCCTGCCGGCAGCGGGCGTCTCCACGCGCAAAGAGAGGTCTGAAAATGAAAACGCGGCGACAGGAAATCCTGCCGCCGCGCTTGAATTCAAATCGAGCGGATCGACTTAGATGAGGTCGATCTCGGCCGGAAGGTACGACGTCACTTCGAGGCCGACTTCCTGCTCGCGAACTTCGGGTTTCGTCCAGGTCTTCATGGTGTCCTCCATTAGACTTTTTGGGAACATTTGCTCCCGATCTACGAAGGGATAACGCACCGCGTCGATAACGTCCAATCGCAATCACGTGAGAATTCGATAAGAATTGCTGATCCAGCACCTTGTCGGATCTGATGGAAAGAGCCATAGATCCTTGAACCCGAGGAAAGTCCTCGCAATCCGGAGTTCACGACCAATGCCGATGGCCGCGGCTGATATTGAAAAGATGATCAAAACCCGCTTTCCCGACGCCGAAATCCAACTCAAGGACCTGGCCGGCGACAATGACCACTGGGCGGCTCATGTCGTCTCGGCGGCGTTCAAAGGCAAGAGCCGCGTCCAACAGCACCAGATGGTCTATGACGCCCTCGGGGGCCGAATGGGCGATGTCTTGCACGCGCTGCAGCTGACGACGGCGCTCCCGTCCGAGTGACCAACCGCCCGATTGACTAACGCGCCAGTCTCGCCCACATCTCGGCTATTAACGGTGCGCCGCATCGGCGCCCCACGATAGGAGCCTCGGAATGGCCTCTGATACCACCACCGTCAGCGATGAGATCGCCAAGACCATTGCCGACAACGACGTCGTTCTGTTCATGAAGGGAACGAAACAGTTCCCGCAGTGCGGTTTCTCGGCGACGGCCGTAAAGATCCTCGAGCACCTCGGCGTGCCGTTCAAGGATGTGAACGTCCTCGATGACCAGGGCGTGCGCGAAGGCATCAAGACCTTCTCGAATTGGCCGACGATCCCGCAACTCTACGTCAAAGGCGAGTTCATCGGCGGCTGCGATATCATGCGCGAGATGTATTCTGCAGGTGAGCTGCACGATCTGATCTGCGCGAAGGGCATTCCCCACAGCCACCATCACGGCTGATCGCAATCGCATCCTAAGCAATTGAAGCGGGGCCGTTTCGGCTCTGCTTTTATTTTGTCCTGGCGAATAGGATCAAATATCCGTCCACGAGGCGAAGGTTGCTGCCTGCCCGCGATTTGTCCCGCCAGCGTCGATCAATTGCCAGACGATGCCGTCATCGATCCAGAACCGCCGCCCCGATTTCGAAATGCGCACGCCGCGATAACCGCTGACGAACCCGTCGCGCGTGACGGCTTCCAAAATCCGCGCCCGCTCTTCCCGGTTTGGCGCTTCCGCCGAGAGCCGCGACGGCAACGTCACGAACTCGTCCCACGGATATTCGAAGCACGCCTGCGCTCGCTTGTTCGCGTAGACGAACTTTGGATCGGCATCGGTGTTGTGCGCAACGACGACAAATGGCGCCTCGTCGTACAGCCATGACGGACTGGCGCCTGCGGGAATAAGCGGCGTTCCGATGAGGCGCGCATAGCTTCCGGTGATCAGTTCGAAGAATGCTGGATCGTATCGCAAATCTGCAAAGCTGTTTTCAGAACTCATCCGACGACAAGCGCCTTCAACATCTCTGCATCAATTGCTTTGACGACACGGCCGTGCTTGCCGGTCGTCGTCTCCGCTGCAAGCATCGCATTCAAAACGGCTTCCTCCACACTCTCGACGACCGCGAGATAGATCGCATCGAGATCGTCGTTGCTGACGGCCGTGAATGTCAATGCGGCAGGCTCCGGCAATTCGCCCGGATCATTGGCGGTCGAAAACGCGAGGAAGATGTCGCCGGAACTATTACCGGAAGGTGTACCGCCGCGACCGATGCCGATCGAGGCCCGTCGCGCCAGCCGTTGGAGCTGCCCCGGCAGCAGCGGCGCGTCGGTCGCTATGATGACGATGATCGAGCCCGTCTCCGTCGAATAGACCCGCTCACCCGGCAAGAGGTCGCCGACCGGCTTTCCGCAGACCGTCAGCCACGGCTTGATGCCGTGGTTCGCCTGCACCAACGTGCCGATCGTGTGCGTGCCGAGCCGCGTCTTCGCGAGCCGCGACGCCGTTCCCGTGCCGCCCTTGAACTCATAGGCGATCATCCCCGTACCGCCGCCGACGCAGCCCTCTGCCACTGGACCGGAGCGCGCATTATCAATCGCCGCCATCACGCGCGCCTCCGTGACGTGAAACCCCGAGATGTCGCTCAGAAACCCGTCATAGGTCTCTGCGGCGACAGGCAGAGCCCAAAGATCCTCTCCCAGCGCCGGGAACCGTTTCGCCATCCACTTCAGCGTTGCATGATGCGCAAGACCGACCGAGAACGTGTTGGTGATCGTGATCGGCCCGGTGAACCAGCCAGCGTCGCGAATCCAATGCGCCCCCGTCATCTCGCCGTTGCCGTTCATCGAAAACACGCCCGACCAGACCGGATGCATGAGATCCTGTGGCGCCCGCGGTAGGACCGCCGTCACGCCGGTGTGGATTGCGCCGCCGTCCTCCCGCAGCGTCGTGAACCCGACCGTCACGCCGCCAACATCCGTGATCGCGTTCAATCGGCCGGTCTCGCCCGGCATCGGCAGCCCCAGGCCGCGCGCACGCGGCGTGCCGCTCGCACCGAATTTTGCGGGATCGCGTGTCTCGCTCGTGTCGCTCATGGTCTCACCTCCGCTGGCCACGCCTCCCTAGCCTTCGAACATGCAGATGACTTGACCCGGCGCGTCTCAATTTTGCCCTAACCAGATGGTGCCTCGACAGAACGGCAGAGCACCGCCCGTCTCGCCGCGAAAGGACCCGGCAGTGCAGGTGATGTGGCTGAGCGGCAGGCGCTTCTTTCTCTCGCTGACCATTCTCACCGCGAGCGTCTGCCTTGCGCTCGGCATCACGCTTCCCATTCTGAAGCTCACGAAATTCGGACTCTGGACCACGGAGCATTCGCTGCTGTCGACGGTCGACGTGCTGCTGAAGGACGGGCAGACCTTCCTCGGCCTGATCGTGCTCGTCTTCTCGATCCTGCTTCCCGTCACGAAGCTTCTCTATTTGCTGCTCGTCTCGACCTTGCCACCCGCTGAGATCGTCCGCCACCAGACGCGTCTGCGCGCGCTCGAATGGCTCGGAAAATGGTCGATGCACGATGTGCTCGTGCTCGCGTTGACGATCTTCTTCATCAAAAGCCAGGGCGTCTATGACGCATCGAGCCTCAACGGGGTCTATTTCTTCACCGCCGCTGTCGTCCTGATGATCCTCGCCTATGCCTGGATCCGGACCGATGGCATGGCGGCCGCGCCCGAACTCGTCCCCGTTCTGCCCCAGCCCGACACCGGCGAGAAGCGCCCATCGTCCGGCTGGCGCAATTTCGCGCTGAGCTTCCTGATCATTCTCGCGACGGTGTTTTTCGCGCTCGGGCTCATCATGCCGTCGATCCGTTTCACGACCGTCTACGTCTGGACCAACGAGCATTCGATTCTGACGATCATCTACGCACTCTTCGAGAACGACGAATATTTTCTCTGCTCCGTCGTCTTCGCCGTGTCAGTGTTCTTTCCGTTCCTGAAGCTTTTTTATCTGCTGACGCTAATCACGTCGCACGACATGCCACAGGACTTCCGCCGCAAATCGTTCGCGACGATGGAATGGATCGGCCGCTATTCGATGACCGACGTGATGGTGCTGGCGCTGATGATTTTCTACGTGAACTCGTCGGGCTACACGGAAGCCCGCGTTCTGCCGGGCGTCTATTTCTTCGCCGCCTCTGCATTGATGACGATGCTCGCCTACGCCTGGGCCAACGCCGAACCGCCGAGCAGCAGCCGCACGAAACGCCACTCAGGCGGTGGCCCTGCAATCACGCCCAGTCCCGGCATTTCGATTACACCCAGCTCCAAGCCACGGCGGCGCAGAGCCGCCTAGCTCCGTTCGTCATCCTCGAATGAGCGAGCATTGCGAGATCATTCGACGCGGCCCTGCCGCGCTCGGTCGAGGATGACGAAAACAGAAAAGGCTGCGATCGCGCAGCCTTTGAATTCCTGAACCACTTCGGCCAAAGGCCGAGAGCCCGACGGCGCGAGCGCCGCCCCCGCGGAGGTGGCCCGCACCCGCGCGATCCGCGCGGAATAGCCACCGTGAGCGAAAACTAACGCGAATAAAATTCGACGACGAGGTTCGGTTCCATCTGGACCGGATACGGCACATCCGAAAGAGCCGGCACGCGTGTCAGCGCCGCCGTCATCTTGTTATGATCGGCGTTGACGTAGTCCGGCACATCGCGCTCGGCGCTCTTGATCGCTTCGAGAACGAGTGCAAGCTGCTTCGCCTTCTCGCGCACTTCGATGACGTCGCCGATCTTGAGGCGATAGCTCGGGATCGTGACGCGCTTGCCGTTGACCGTCACATGGCCGTGGCTGACGAACTGGCGCGCGGCGAACACCGTGGGCACGAACTTGGCGCGATAGACGAGCGCGTCGAGGCGGCGCTCGAGAAGGCCGATCAGGTGCTCGGACGTCGAGCCTTTGAGACGCGAAGCTTCGTCGTAAGCGGCGCGGAACTGGCGCTCGGAGATCGAGCCGTAATAGCCCTTGAGCTTCTGTTTGGCTTTGAGCTGCTGGCCGAAGTCGGACAGCTTGCCCGAGCGGCGCTCGCCATGCTGGCCGGGGCGGCTCTCGCGGCGGTTGAGCGGGCTCTTCGGGCGGCCCCAGATGTTCTCGCCGAGACGGCGGTCGATCATATGCTTGGCGCGAATGCGCTTGGTCATCGACTAGCACTC
>CAYYDL010000165.1:0-2400 GCA_964470545.1 uncultured Hyphomicrobium sp.
CGCCGATCCGGGCTCCCGGGCGAAGCCGCGCGAAGGGACCGAGCCGCGCCCCTTTCCCGATGGTCGATTGTTCGACGTGGCAAAACCCGAGAATTTGCGCGCCCTCCTCGACCGTTACGCCCACGCCGAAAATGACGTTGGGCTCAATCGAAACATCCGCCGCGATTTGGGTGTCGAAGCTGAGCCACACGGTCTCCGGCGCGATCATCGTGACGCCGTTCTGCATAAAGCGCGAGCGCGCGCGCGCCTGCCAGATCGCTTCTGCTTCGGCCAGCTGCTCGCGCGTGTTGATGCCTAGAACATCATCTTCTTCGCAAACGATGGCTGTCGCTCGAATGCGCCGTTCGCGCGCGACAGACACGGCGTCGGTCAGATAAAATTCGCCCCTTGCGTTCGCGGTACCGATACCGGAAAGAAGACCCGCCAAGTCGGGAACACGGAACGCCATAACGCCTGAGTTGCAGAGGGCGATTTTCCGCTCTTCATCGCTCGCGTCACGCTCTTCGCGGATGGCCGTCAGCGTGCCGTCCCCGCCGAGCAGAAGACGGCCGTAGCCCGTTGGATTTTTCGGATGAAATCCCAGAACGACGATTCCCGCGCCGCCGTCGAGCCCGCGCCGCAGCTCATCAATGACTTCGCGGCGAACGAGCGGCGTGTCACCGAAGAGAACGATCACATCCTGACCAGCGTGCGCCTCGAGTGCGGGTCTTGCTGCCAATACGGCGTCGGCCGTCCCGCGCTGGCTCGCCTGTTCGAAGATCTTCACATCCGGGACGACGCGTGCTGCCTCCGCGGCAACGGCCTTCCCATCCGGCGCAACGACCACCGCGATCTTCCCGCCGCCCTGCGAGGCAGTCGCCAGAATATGTGCCAGCATCGATTGCCCGGCGATCTTGTGGAGGACCTTCGGCAGCGATGATTTCATGCGCGTGCCTTTGCCTGCGGCGAGCACGACATAGAGGCAGGGCCGGGAGTTCATGGATTACCTTGCAAAGCATTTGCGACAAGGCCGAACCTCAACATACGGAAGCAATACCCCTCCGGCGGCCGTGCCTTGCCATACCGCCTACGATCTGTCCGCCGCAAGAGCCGCATCCTAATGAGCCTTTTTCAACCAGAAACATTGTTCACCACCATGTGCTCTCGGGCGTGTTTGCTCTGAAGTTACCGGCAGATAGGTGTTTTGAAGCATATCGGCCTCCGTCCACAGCTTCGCGCATCGAGGGCGATACACGCCATTGCGGCAAAGGCGCGGCCGACCCAACCTCGTTTGCACAGTGAAAACGATTCGGGTCGGCCTGCCCGCCGGGCCGCCCGCAAGGCAGTAGGACGACAAACGCCATGACCAAGCCTGCAACCGACAAGCCGACGCGCAGGAAAGCCGGCCAGCCCACTTACGTCGCGGCCTGGGCCGTGCTGGGCGCGGTCGGGCTCGGATACCTCGGCATCGCGTTTTTCGCGCCCCAGTTCCTTCCCGACCTTTCGGGGGGCCGCCAGCGGGTGACGGAAACGGCGGTGACGAAGATGACCGCTGACGTTGAAGGTCTGAAGTCCTCACTGACGAAACTCGAACTCGACGTCGCGAGCGTCAAAGCCGATGTCGCGGCGCAGGCGAGCCAGACACAGACGTTGGGTGCGCAGCTCACGGCGCTCGACGATAAGGTTCGCCTCGCCCAGGCGCCAATGGCGGCCAATGCACCCCAAGAGGTTCCCGGCGATGTTCCAGCCTTCGCTTCTGGAGCGGCTCAAGCAAACGCCGCCAATGCACCCGCCCCAGCGAAAGTCATCAACGCCCCGCCTCGTGTCGGCGCGCCGATCGAAACCGGGAGCGTCGACAGGAAGAAGGCGAGCCAACCCATAACGTTCGGTCCCGCCGTCGTAAAGCGTGCGGCAACGCCGATCGGGCTCCAACTTGCGACGGATCCTTCGGTCGACGGCCTGCGCGTAACCTGGGGAGCGCTGTCCCAGATCCATCCCGAGCAACTTGGCCATCTGAAGGCCCGCTATGCCGATCTCGGGACGGCAACCCGTCCGAACTTCGGACTGATCGCGGGTCCGGTGAAATCCAAGGCCGAGGCGCGCAAGCTCTGCAAGGAACTCGCTGCGCAATCCGTGAACTGCAAGGTCAGCGAATACAAGGGCGAAGAGCTTTAAGCGGCCTTAGCCTGTCTTGAACGGTACCGGACGGGAGTTTTTTTAATGTCCCGTCCGGCTCCGAGCCCCATGACACCTTATGGGTTATCCGTATTGAATGTGTCGCACGCATCCATCCGGCCGGAATTTAATCCTGCCTTGAACCAGCGAACGCGTTGGGCTGCCGTCCCGTGCGTGAACGCGTCCGGCACGATCCGCCCTTTCATTCTCTTCTGAATCATGTCGTCGCCGATATGCGACGCCGCG
>CAYYDL010000166.1:0-2967 GCA_964470545.1 uncultured Hyphomicrobium sp.
GGGCATGCGCGCCAATCGCGGGAGCGAGTCGCGGCAGATCCACTTCAGAGATGCCGAGTCCTACATCAACTATCAAGCGAAGTATGGCGAGCGCTCTCTATACGAGGTGATGGTGCATCACATCTCGGGGATCTCAAAAGACATTGCGCTCACGGAAGCCTTTGGCCCGAATCCAGATCAGACCTTTCGGCTGTTTCGAGATGAAGCGGTGCGCTCAGGCAAACTTGTCGATCCTGTGAAATCGGGAAAGCTGGATGAGCGCGCGGTCCGAACCGACAACCTTTACAATGTCGTGAGCGGTAAGACGCAGCCCATCGCCTCGCGATGGTTGGCGGAGACCTTCGACACGCTACGCAACTGGCTAATCGCCGCTCGCCTCGGATCTTCGGTCATCACGTCATTTTCTGACGATGCCACGATGCATCTGACGGCCAAGGTGAATCACCTGCCTGAGATGCGCTTGATCGCCAACGAACTCGCGGCTTTCAATCCTGCAAACCGAATGGAAGAGCGTCTCGCGATGCGCGCCGGACTTGCGCTCAACACGCTCAAAGCATCGTTGAATCGCTTCGGCCAGCAGGGACTCGGCACGAGCTTCTCATCGAAGCTGGCGAATACGGTGCTGCGGGTGTCCGGCCTCAATGCCTTGACGGTGGCCCTTAAGCGCGCTTTCGGAACCACCTTGATGGGCGCGATCGGCAGCCTCACGAAAGAACACGACCGGCTGGCGAATCTGTCCAAGACTGATCACCGAATCCTACTGTCGAAGGGACTCAAGGAGACCGACTTCCAGGTATGGAAGCGCGCGCAGCTCGAGGACTGGGGCGGTGGCAATGATAGAATGTTGACCCCGGAGAGCATCTACCGCATCCCGGATGAAGCACTGACGGACCTCGGCGACCCGACGAAGCTACGCGAGCAGGCGGCCACAAAGTTGCTGGCCCACATCCTCGAAGAGACCGACACCGCGGTGATCGAGCCCGGCGCGAAGGAGCGGGCCTTCACGGGAGCCGGACTTCAACGCGGAACCTGGAAGGGTGAGCTCGTCCGATCGTTCTTCCTATTCAAGTCCTTCCCGCTCGCCATGATCACTCGGCACTGGATTCGGGGCATGAGTTTGCCGAATGCGGGTGGCCGAGCGGCGTATCTGGCTACCCTGTTCGCAGCGACCACGATTCTCGGAGTGCTCTCGCTTGAAGTGAACGAAGTACTTGCTGGCCGCGATCCGCGCACCCTGAACCCTGCAGCAAAAGGCGGCGTGCGAAACTGGATTCAGGCCATGCTCAAGGGCGGATCGCTCGGCATCTACGGCGACCTGCTGTTCTCGGACACGACGCAATATGGTAACAGTCCGCTTGCCTCTGCCACGGGGCCGGTACTATCGGAATTTGAAGACGTGTTTAATCTCACGCAGGGTAATGTCGTCAAGTCCTTGCAGGATAAGCAGACGCATGTCGGGGCAGATATCGTGAAGTTCGCCCGCAGCAATCTTCCTTTAACAAGCCTATGGTATCTGAAGGGCGCGCTTGATCATCTGGTGTTTCAACAGCTCCAGGAATACTTCTCACCAGGCTACTTGTCACGGATGCGCGCACGAGCCCAAAGAGAATTCGGTCAGAGATATTGGTGGGAGCCGGGCGAAGTGACGCCACAGCGCACTCCCGACGTGGGAGCTGCGGTTGGCCAGTAAGCCCATTGAGTTTTTGCTGGTCAATCTATTCATAGTGACCTTTATTTTGGTCGGAGCCGGATTGCTCTGGCTATTTGGATGGCTCATGTGGAGCCTTGATTTACCACCGGACGACCATCCCGCAATCGCGGGGGTGGGTGCGATTCTTTCGTTGATAGGAACCTACTTCATCATGAAGAAGCTGCACGCCATGATCGAACGCCGACTCTAGCGTTCATCCAGTTCCCGACTCTCTCAAACCCGCCAATTGGCGGGTTTCTCATTTCTGGAGACCCTGAATGCCTGCAACCGCTACTGACCGGCTAGCCGGTCTGACGACGAGCGTTGCCGTCAAACCGCCCTGTGTAGCCTATTCGAGCTTCGACATTCCTCTGGTGGGCCTATTCCCACTCGGCGGTATATCCCTCCAAGAGGGCGACCGGGTGCTGGTGCAAGCGCAGTCTAATGCCGTGGAGAACGGCATATACAACGCCTCGACTACGGATTGGCAGAGGGCCGCCGACTTCGATGGTGCGCGCGATGTGGTGAGCGGTACGCTGGTTCTCGTCCACAATATTCTCGCCCAGGGGGCCCTATTCCAGGTCGCCAATATCGGCGAGATCGTCATTGATGTCACGCCGATCATGTTTCGGCTGCTTGATGACCCAAACGCCACCTATCCGCAGACTGAGGCTGAAATCAACGGCGGCATCACTCCTTCGAACCTCTCTTATCGCCCTGGAGATGTCCGCCGGTACGGCGTGATTCCGAACAGCTCGATCGCCGCAACCGCCAATACCAACGCACTCAAAGCGCTGTGGAACCCAGCAATGCCGGGTCCGATCGGAAACTTCATCTTCCCGAATACCACGGGGTCTGCGGTCTACTACTTCAATGGTGTCATCCCGATTCGAGATGGTGTACGCATTGATCTCGACGGATCGACCATCTACTACAGCGGCGCAGCGCAGGCGGCTGATACCAATTCTGGCCTTTTCTTCGCCTTGCGCGACTTCGTGCTTCAGAACGGCGCCTTCTACACGAATGTCGATACGACTTCGGCGACGAGTTCCGGGTACGCGGTTCAGATCGGCGCACGTGGAACGGATGCCACCTATTTCACCGTCTACGACAGCTTGCTCACCACCCCTATGGGGAACGTGAGGCTGTCAAATCTGCGATTTACGATTAACAACACCGGATCAAACGTCGCGGGTTCGGGTGCAATCGGCCTGATCGGCGGCCTGCAATGCGTCACCTTAGAAGACATTCTGGTCGATGGTAGCGGAACTGCGCGG
>CAYYDL010000167.1:0-5192 GCA_964470545.1 uncultured Hyphomicrobium sp.
CAGCGCATCGAGCACCTTGGCATAATTCTCCAGCACCAGCGAACCGCGCCTGAACGGCTTCGACTCATCGCTGATGGCATCGGTCCCCCTGGCATGGACGCCGATGATGTGTTTGCCGGACATCTTACCCATGAAGAAGGCTTCTACCTTGTCGCGGACATAGGTCCTGGGACGCACGAAATCCCGCAAGATCGGAGCGGCTTCCGTTCGCAGCCGCTTGGACGGATCGTGCCAGCCATAGGGAATCTTCAGCGTTTCTCCTGCAAGCGATGCGTGGTCGCCGAAGTGACTGCTGGCGATAGAATCACCGCCCAATCGCATGTACGGCCAGCAGGAGCTGCCGACAATCGTCCGGAGCATCTCAGGCGGTATCGTGCTGACGCCGCGCCCGGCGATCACCGGTTCGAAATAATACTCCCAAACGGTGTCGCTACCGGCATATCCCGAGGGTGTCCAATAAGCGCAGTTCGCCCCGAAATGGACGATGGGACAGCGCTTTTGTCGGAGGGCCCAGGGAATTTGCGAGATGACCTGTTGCACCAGCGAGAAGAGCCCCACATCGCGCTCGCAAATCACATGGAGTCGATCCGCTGTCACTGGATTCCCTTTTTCCGGGCGCTCATCGCGATTTCGGCAATCCCAAATCACCATAAAATTGGGTGATCAACCAATCCAGCCTCAACTCTAGCCTTCCCTGATAAGGTTCAAGTCTAGACTTAGGAACCACGTCAACATACGGGACCATATATCCGTTTTCCCCGATACAAAGGAGCCAGCCCAATATACTGAATTCAGAATTGAAGGCGCCTATGAAGGCTTTGCAGCGCATTATAAAGAAAAGATCGGCAAGAGCGCTATTCACCAGCGGCTCGATCGTCGATGCGTCCTTCAGCGCCATGTCCTCGATGAAAATATTCGTTTTGGCAATTGTTGGAAAAATCGACCGGTCATGTCCTAAGGACAGAATACGATAATCGGGCAGGAGTGCCTTCGCCTTGGCGATTTCGGATTGGGATTCCGTGCTCAGGTAGATCGTTGAAAGGCGATATCTCCGGCAGATGCGGTCAGCCAATTGGAGATATTTCTCGATCGGCCAAGACTTCCTCGTCTGTTTCCGCAAGTCTTCGGAAGCGGCGTCTCCACGGCGGAGATGGATCGCCAATTTGGGTTCCGCTTCACACCAACTCATCTCGCGTGCGTAGTTGTCGATGAGCGCCTGCATATGCGCGTTCAAGCGGAAGGCATACCGAGTACATGCCGCGATCTCGAGGATGTTCTTGCTGCGAAGGCGACCACGCAGCGGCCATACGGGCTTGGTGCAGCCGTTCGAGTTTGGCGGCGATGCATATCTATCCAGTGGCACAAAGAAGGTCGGCCACGACCTCGTGCTATCGTCGATGGCCGAGGCGATATTGTCCAATTGTCCGCGCGGAATTCGGCTCCACAGCCATGGTTTCCAATCGCCTCGGCCCGTGGCTTTCAACAGCGCTTCCTCTCGCGGATTCCCCGGTGCGATAACGACCTTCGAGCCAGCCTCCACCCCGTCATGCAACACCGTTCCAATCGAGCGAAGCGTCTTGGCGATCGGATAAAAGGTAAGATGGGCAGGCGCGGACGGTGCGTTGCTGCTGCACTGCAGCCATTCCAGATAGGCGGAATATCGGCTTAGATACGATTGCTGTTGCCGCGCACTCCGGGCGAGCCGCCGCGGCTCGGGAAGAAAGCGCTGCGGGAGATCGGGGCGAAGGATTCGGCGGATCTGCCTCATTCGCTTCAGCAAGCTTCGGGCGAATGGCGTGCGCGCTCGCGCATCAGAACTATCCGCAGGCATCGGAGCTTCCGGGAGTGCGCCTGGGCCGATGATTGCGTGCCCGCCTCACTTGTAAACCGGGCTCGGCGCGGCGGGGCGGCGCTTCTCCATGATGATGCATCGGAACGTCGAAATCGTGCTTGCTATGGTAATCCAGGCGAACTTGAAAGCGCCGGAGAAGCCAAAGCCGGCTCCAGCGAGCGACTGGAGCGCCCCAGGCGGCGGCGACGTTATAGGAATATCATATTCCGCCAATCCCCACGATTCGCCATTTGGGCAGAATTGTTCCGGAGGATTGGCCGGCGTTCTTCGCGGATTGAGCGAGCGCCTCACCGTGCGCCAGACTGACCAGGCTTCGACGTGATCCAGATGATAGAAATCCCACCGCACCAGCGGACCCAAATCGATGCCGGGAAACTTCTTCAGAAGGCGCAAAAAGAAGTCAAACTCCATATAACCGTAATAGATGAAGCTCTCGTCATAGCCTCCAGCGGCCTCCCAGAGCCTGCGGTGCATGAGCAGGATGCCGATATAGCACTGCCAATACCGATCGACAGGCGGCGCCTGCATGCAGGGGAGGAGCTTGTGGAACAGGTCCACATATCTCTCGACAAGCCCAAAACGAGGGCACCGCACGGCGAACGCGTAGGGTATTCTCCTGCGATTGGAGATCATCGCGGTCGACTCTAGGGCGAAAGAGCCGCTGGGCGATTCCAGAGCGGAGAAAAACCATTCAAAGAAGCGCCTGCCGACGAGCGTGTCTTGGTCGATCCGGCCAATGTAGTCGCCGCGCGAACGTCGGGCCGCCGCGTTGAGCGCGAACACCTCGGCGAAGGGGCTATTCTTTTGTTTCTCCGCTGCGAGTTCCGGCGGAAAATAGAGATAACGCACGATACGCGCTGCTTCGGAGCCGAGGCCCACGGCTTGGGAAAGCGGCTCAACGCTACCCCAGTCGGCTACGATGATCTCCACGTCCTCGAGCCTGCCCAACCTTGCTGCTTGGCGCGCGGTGTAGTTAAGAGCCGTCTCAAGACGCCAGAGCGAGTTCCCTTGCCACTGGTCGTTACGCGAACAGATGATGAGCGAGAGGCGCGGGCGCTTGTCGCTGCTTGTCCTCATCTCGCTCGAGCCGACCGCGTGTTTCACCGAACTCGGCAGCTTGCGCATCTCTCCGTCTCAAGCATGACATCTCTCGGTGAGCGCGCGATCAAGCGAGGCTCTCACTTTTGCCGCCTCGTGATGTGCCAGATACCAGTCGATCGTCGCGTGCAGCCCCTCGCGGAACTTCACCTGTGGGCTCCAGCCTAGCTTCTCACGGCAGCGCGTGAGATCGCACACGCGATTATAGGGGCCAGTGGGTTTGCTTGGGTCGAACACCAGGGTCGCGGTCTTGCCCATATAAGAAAGCACGGCGCGCGCGCAGTCGGCCACCGTGGTCCGCTCCGTCGTGCCGATATTGACGGCGGAACCGTCGTCGATCAGCTCAGCCGCGCGGATGGTGCCCTCGACGATATCGGAGATGTGAGTCCAATTGCGGATCTGCTTGCCCGTGCCCCACACCTCGAACGGGTCCTGGTCGGTAAAGGCGCGCGCGATCATGGCCATGACGGCGTGGCTCTCCGGACAGCGCGGCCCATACGCCGTGAAATATCGGAGCGACACCGATTTCATGCCGCGTTCGGCCGCATAGGCGCGCAGCGTCATCTCCGCCATCAGCTTCGCCCAGCCGTAGAGATTGTCGGCATTGAAAGGCGGCCCGACCAGGTCCTCGCTCAGATACAGCTCTTCCGCCGGATCGGTTTGCAGGTGTTCGGGATACACGCAGCCGGAGGAAGCGAAGACGATCTTCTCGACGCCTGCCCGTTCCGCGGCTTGAAAAACGAGACCGTCAAGGATGAAGTTGGTCGAGCAGTTGACCTGATGGAGATCGATATAGCCGCGGCCGCCGTGATCCGCGGCGTTGTGAAACACATAGTCGATGCCCTCCATTGCCGACCGCGTCACGGCCGGATTTAGCAGGTCGGCATACCTGAAATCGACGCAATCGGCATCGATCAGATGCTGGATATTGGCTTTCAGCCCGCTGCTGAGATTGTCGACGATGCGGACCGTTGCGCCACGCGAAATGAGGGCGTCGGCGAGATGCGACCCGATAAAGGATGCGCCTCCCGTGATCAGGACGCGCTTGCTGCGCCAATCCACCTGCTGTTTGGGGAGAGCTCCATCGCGCTCTGCGGTAGCTTGGCTGGCATCCATTCCGCGGCCTCTCTGGAGTGTTCGATCGTGGCGACGGTGTCGGCCGCAGCCTTGGAAAGTGTGGTGACCCCGGCAGGATTTGAACCTGCGACCCTCAGATTAGGAATCTGATGCTCTATCCAACTGAGCTACGGGGTCCTTCTGACCCGCATCCGCAACGGACGCGCGTCCCGTACGCAATTATGCCAGGCCGCGGCGAATGGCAATAATGGCCATTGGAGCGAGGCGCGGACATCGACGGCCGCCCGAGGCCGACCCATCCCTCCGAACCAGAACCGCTGGTTCTGCGAATCGGCGTTTTTTGCGCTGGAACCGCCTAGAACCCGCGCCGTTGCTCCCCAAGTCCCCCTAATGCGAGCAACGACGCCGGGAGCATCTTGAGCCGTGACCGAAACAACCGCGCAGCGGGATCGAAGCGATCGCGGCGGCGGCGCGGTCGACGAGCCCGAGCGAACAGAATTCGGCGAGACCGAGAATCTCGAGCCGACTAGCGAAGCCCGCGGGGCGCCAGCTTCACGGAGCCGTCCGCGCCTGCACAAGAGCGAAGTGCGTCCCCGCCGCGAGGAGCGGAACGTCCCCGACCAGCCGCAGCGCGACAAGCCGCACCGTGACAGACCCACCAGGAGCCGTCCGGCGGAGAAGGACAAGCCTCCGGACGACGAGGAGGAAGTAAGCCTCTGGTCGAGCTTCCGCGGCACCGTCCGCAAGCACCCTTATGCGACGGCGGCGGTCGCGATCGCCATCCTGCTCGTGCTCGCCGCCGCCTTCATCTGGTGGCTCAGCGTGCGCAACTGGGAATCCACCGACGACGCCTTCATCGACGCCCGCATCGTCCCGATCAGCTCGCAAATCGCCGGCGCCATTGTCGATCTGCCGGTCACCGACAATCAGCTCGTCAAGGCCGGCGGCGCCTTGCTCAAGATCGACCCAAGCGACTACCAGGCCAATCTCGATCAGGCGAAGGCACAAGTCGAGCAAGGCGACGCCACCATCGCCAATCTCGCCGCACAGATCGATGCGCAAGCCGCCCGCATCGACCAGGCCAAGCGGCAAGTGACCGAGGCCAAGGGCGCCCTCGATTTTGCCCAGCAGGAAAATGCCCGGTTCCAGGACCTCGCCAAGACCG
>CAYYDL010000168.1:0-1876 GCA_964470545.1 uncultured Hyphomicrobium sp.
GAACTGGCGTCGAACGCGGTTTCGAAATCGAGCGGATTGGCTTGCAGATATTCGTCGAGATGCTTGAACGTCACCGCAGCAGATTCGCTCGTTTGTGCTTGTGCGACGCTGATGCCTGTGAACAGCAAAGCAAGAACTGGATAGAGGAGCAATCGATTTAGCATGCGGCGTCTCTCCACTGTGGCGGGTCATCATGCCCAACCCGTACGACAGTTTAGGAATGCGCGAATCTACTCCCTATGGCCGTTTCGCCATAACGTTAATTTTGTGTGGTCGGGGAGCGAAGTTCTTCTTCAGTTGGATGTCAAAGTCGAAATTGCGGCCGGGCAAGCGTGTCGATTGCCGGGATAATTGTTATTTCCGACGATATTGTTCGCCGGTGACTTGCTCCAGCCAGTCGACAGTTTTGCCGTCGAGGGCTTCCTGAATGGCAATGTGAGTCATGGCCGTCGTGGCGGTGGCACCGTGCCAGTGCTTTTCTCCTGGAGGAAACCATACGACGTCGCCCTGGCGGATCTCCTCGACCGGTCCGCCCGAGCGCTGCGCCCAGCCGGAGCCGGCGGTGACGATCAGCGTCTGGCCGAGGGGATGTGTGTGCCACGCCGTTCGCGCGCCAGGTTCGAATGTAACGCTGACGCATGCGACACGCGCGGGAGCGCCAGCTTGGACGAGCGGCTCAAGCCGCACCGAGCCGGTGAAATAGTCGGCCGTTCCAGTGTTCTGCGGCCGTGTGCCGTTTCGTTTGATATCCATCAGTGCCCTCGGGCGCAGCTGCCCGCCTATCTCGGAAACCTCAGGAGACCTTGCGCGTCGGCGGGTACAGGTATCCCCAGTTCCTGCACCTTATTGAGTATTCGCATCAGTGCCAGAATCGGATTGGGGTTCTTGTCGGCACCGCCAGCAGTTTGAGGCATTTCGGGCGCCTTCTCGAGTTCCGCGGTGAGATTGGCGACCGTGATCCCCTCTGGGTGTTCGTGCAAGACGCGGACGATGGCGGCGTCGAAATCGATCGCGCCCTTCACCAGTTCATCGAGATAATCGGTGCCGTCCTTGCCACGCCGAACGGCGAAGGAATGGCCGTCGGTGATGGACGCTACTGCGCCTTCAGTCACCGCCTTCGCAGCGCGCTCGATACTGAGCAGGTTCAGTTGTGCATGTCCGCACAGGAACGCTTGATAGAAAGAGGTCGTCTCGTCCGCGAGGTGAAGGTGCTTGATCGCTGGAAAAAATACGGCGACGTGGCCGCCCGTATGGCCGGTCGATTGTAGCGCGACGACGTCGCCGTCGAGCAGGCGCCAGCCGTTCCAGATCGTTCCTCCAATTTCGATCTCCTCGATCGGAAGCTCTTCGAAGAAGGTCAACGATTTGGTTTCAAGATCGAGTGCTCCGAAGTGTGCGATCACGTCGGCCATGAATTCTTCGCCCGGCGGCAAGCCTGGAACGAAGGGACGGACGGCGTCGAACCGCGGCGCGAAATGTCCGATCTGGTCGCGCATCATTTCGAGGTCATGATCCGACATATAGGCCGTGGCGGGAACCCCGAGGGTGTCAATCCAGCCGTTGTTTCCCGTGTGATCGGTATGGCCGTGCGTGATGATCAGAATGGCCTTGTCGAAGGGTCTCAGCTGATCGGCTGCTTCGTCGAGATATTTCCGGAATTCGGGAGTCGCGCCGTTATCGACGACCACGAGTGTCGAGCCCGATTTGTACATCACGACGTTGGCGACATCTGCGACTTTCGCTTCGAGGTCGCGCGGTCGGCCGACGATAAAAAGCGCATTGGGACCGATCTCGACAATATCGCCATTCTTGAACACGTCGTTGCTCCTCACCGTTCTTCGTTGCCGGCATCAAGCCTGATGCAATTCTTCGAAAC
>CAYYDL010000169.1:0-2152 GCA_964470545.1 uncultured Hyphomicrobium sp.
GGATGTTCCACTCCTTTGGAATGGTCCAGTCGAAGACAGATGCCCCCGTGGGCATCTCATGCACATCGAGGCTGATATGCTCGGTAATCAGGCGCAGCGTCTCGCGAACACCATTCCCTGTGATGCTGCGGCAGATTGGAAAGATTTTCGCCGCAAGTGCATATATCGCATCCCCTGTGCCGGGGGCGACGAGCTGAGTGGCAATGCTATTTGAACGATCCATTCTTCACTGCGGTCGCACGGTAAGAAAATCCGCGCAGTCGCCTACGCAACGCTGACAGCATCAACGATATATGCACGTCCACCGGACGTGTGACGCAGATCAGAATCGAGAATGCCCTCTGCGAGTAGCTTCTTGATGTGCCCAATGCGCTGATAGCGAGGCCCTTCGAATTCTTCTAGCGTCAGGCCCGAGCCGCTATAGGCCCGATAAAGCTGCTCGGCACCTTTCCGGGCGTCCCACTGCGGTTTGAAAGCTAGCAGCGTGCGCGCGATCTTTTCAAAGCTTACGCGATAGCAGCGCGTGTCGGGGCCGGCATCGCTTGCGTATTCAAGGCGCGAATTGGGAACGACATCGGCGACGATCTCGGCGATCTGAGAAATGCGATAATTGTGATCCGTATGTCCGACATTGAAGGCCTGATTGAATACTTTTTCCTCGGGCGCTTCGAGCGCGGCGATGAATGCGCGCGAAATATCCTCGATATGGACGATCGGGCGCCAAGGCGTACCGTCGGATTTCAAATAAATCAGTCCTTTTGTGACGGCCCAGGCGGTGAGATTGTTCAGGACGATATCAAAGCGCATGCGCGGAGAGAGGCCATAGGCCGTCGCCGGTCGCATGAACGTCGGACAAAAGCCGTCGCCAGCGAGGCGCGATATGTCGCGCTCGGCCAGCACCTTGGATTCGCCGTATGCCGTGACGGGATTGAGCTCCGCCGTTTCGTCGACAAGCGCATCGCCGGCCTGTCCATAGTTGCTGCAGGAAGAGGCGAGCAGAAACCGCTTCACGCCGGCTTGCTTCGCGGCGGCGGCGACGGTGACGCTTCCCCGATGATTGATGGAGAACGTCAGATCACGATTGAGATTTCCCAGCGGATCGTTTGAGAGCGCGGCCAGATGAATGACGGCGTCGAAGCCGCGCAAATCAGCACTGGTGATGTCCCGGACATCCTTGCGAATGCTCGGAACATCGGCAATTCCGCCGCCGGCGTCATACGTGCATCTCTCGAACAGATAGGAATCGCATCCCGTCACCTCGTGGCCCGCGTTAAGAAGCATCGGCACCATGACGGTCCCGATGTAACCCTGATGACCTGTGACTAGAACTTTCATTTCATTTCCTCTGATCGATCTCAAATTCCGGAGTTGAAAAGAATTATGCGGTCCTACGCTGGTCGACTTCACTATCGGACAAGGCGAGGCGGAGATCCTCAATGGCGATCCGCGCATGCCGCCCGCGTTCCAAATAGTTCAGAGGAAGTTCGACGGATCCGAAGCCCCAATTTTGCGGAAGCGCGCGTGTAGCCCCTATCCTCGCGCCGCGCTCGACCGTCACAGCGAGACAGTCATCGAGTTCCTCGATGAGAGCGACGAACGGAAGAGACATGCGGATCGACACCATGTAGTCACCGGCGGCCAGTATCTCGATGGGCATTTCCAACGTAATCGGATTGTCACCGGCGGCGAGCTCGATCATCTCGTCAGGCCCCAAATGACCGCAGGACGCGAAGGCGACCGGGCTTCCGAGCGAGTCCCTGATTTTTAAGCCGATCGCGACGCTTATTTTTCGCGGAGACGCAACGCTCAGCGCAACTCTGAGACGCCAGTTCGAGCCAGCATCGGTTGGCGGCAGCGTTGAAATGTCCGCCCGCTGGATGATGGGCTGGTCGGCAACGACGACATCTCGTTCGAACGACTGCTGCGACGTGACTTGGGACGCATACCTTGAGATGATATCGACCGTCGGGCCCATCTCTACGGAACGTCCGTGATCAAGCAGCAAGCATCGATCGCAAAGCGCTTGGATTGCACCCATGTTGTGACTGACAAAGACAATGGTGGCGCTACCGCCAGCCAAGCTTTTCATTCGCGCGATGCACTTTTTCTGAAATTCCTGGTCGCCGACGGCCAGAACTTCGTCGACGAGCAG
>CAYYDL010000170.1:0-8203 GCA_964470545.1 uncultured Hyphomicrobium sp.
GAGGGGAACGTGATTTCCGCAGCCAATGGCTGGCGCTGGCCAGCATCGATTTTGAAAAATGTCGGCCTGACGGCACTCATGGCCGGTGCTCTGCTCGCAGGTTGCACGGAAGCGCCCAAAATCGACAAGACTGCCGATAACCGAGCGCGCTCCGTGGAGGAAGCGCCCGCACCGGCTCCAACGCCCCAGACGAGCGCGCCCGAAACGCCGGCTACTCCGTCGACCGAAGTAGCACCCTCGGAATCTGAGCCGCAGGATCACGCGGCGAAACAAGGGGAGGCCGACGAGCAAAAAGCGACCTCCCATAAGAAGTACAAGAAGGCCGCTCGCCCTCTCGCGCCGGAGCCGGCTGAGATGCACGCCGAGAACCCGGCAGGCGGTGCCGCACCTCCAACAGCTTCGGCGGCCGCGCAACCTCCGCCACCACCTCCGCCAGCTGCTGCAATCCCGCCTCCCGCAGCCCCGGCAGCAGCCGCCCGTGCCGCTGTCGAAACAGATCCGAACAAGAAATACAAAGTCATCCCGGTCTATTATGGAACGGATCGCGCCATTGAGCCTGATCCAACCCGACTGCAGTTCGGATCGGAGCGCGGTCACAAGCTGCAACTTGGCAGGGCTCTGATAACGGTACCGTTCATCCACGAGGTCCCGCACATCGAACGGCCGCGCGTGATTGAAATCCCGTATTTCAAGATCAAGATTTATGCGGAGCAGGAAGACCCGGACAAGCACTTCACGGTCCAGGAGATTGAAAGTCTCACTGAGGATCAGATGCTGGCGCTCGTGAAGGAGCAACTCGCGAAGTCATCGACATTCAAGGATCACGCGCTTGTCTTCATCCACGGCTTCAACACGTCATTCGATTGCGCGCTCTATCGGACTGCACAGATCGCCTACGACCTGGGCTTCGACGGCGTCCCGTTCGTCTATAGCTGGCCGTCGGGCGGAAACGTTGCGAGCTACACGTACGACCATGGCAGCGTCGAGCAGGCCGAGCCGATGCTGGCGGATTTCCTCGACATGGTCATTCAGAAGAGCGGCGCAAAATCCATCAGCCTGATTGCCCATTCGATGGGTAATGAACTGCTCCTGCGCGTCCTCGAGCGATTGAAGCCAAAAATTCCCCCGGGCGTCGTCATCAGCCAGGTTATCCTTGCGGCGCCGGACGTCGATCGTGACAAGTTCAATATCATCGCCCGCGAGATCACGAATTTCGCCGAGGGCGTGACGCTCTACGCCGCATCGAATGATCGCGCGCTGGGCTACTCCGAAAGGTTCTGGGGTGGCGTCCCGCGCGCCGGCGATATTCCGAAGGACGGGCCCTTGATCATTCCCGGTGTCGACACGATCGACGTCACCGCAGTGTCGACGGATGCGCTAGGCTTGAACCATTCCGGTTATGCCGAAAATCCCGCGTTGCTGAATGATGTGAAGGCGCTCGTTGAATATGGTATCCGTCCGCCGAACAAACGCCTAGGCAGCATTGTTGCAGTCGAGTCAGCGGCTGGCATGTTCTGGCGCTTCGAAGCATCAAATTAGCGCCCGATCTAACCGTCCGTACCAGTTCTCCGTTTGGCGGGTTCCGGCGGTGGCCGCGCCGCGCGCTCAACGGGCCGGCTCCTGTCGCGCCGCTCGCGCTCGGCGGGCGGTTTCTCAGGAGCGGTCGCGGTGCGCTGCTTGTCTTCGGCTTTGTGATTGCGGCGCTCTGAGATTGTCATGCCGTAATACAGCAACGTGCCGAATATGATCGGTGCGCCAATTACAGATAAAGCTAATAGAATGTCGCTTAGATAATCGTCCACGACACAAACTCCAAAATCTCCGAAACAGAACGTGATCGATGCACCCAAAGTTCCGCGCCGCAGCAAGCAACAGCAGAGATGAAAATCTTTACGATGGCTGGGGATTTTCCGTTCCCCGATCTGGCGATTTGACCGTCGTCAAAGAATAAATTGCACAGCCTAGAAAATGGGCGCGGATCATAAATCGAGCTGCGGCGGTGTTGCGATGGCTGATATGAAGAAATTGAGCGTGGTCGGATCGACAACCTTAACTGCAGCGCTCGCTGCGGTCTTTTTGCACAGTCAAGGCGCGTCGGCCGAAACGCTCGCACAGGTCAAGGTGCCTTCGGGCGCGGAACTCTATCGCGAGCATTGTGCCCAATGCCACGGAGCCGATGGAACCGGCAACGGGCCGATGGCCAAGATCCTCACGGTCCATCCTGCCAACCTGACGATGATCGAAAAAAACAACGGCGGCACCTTCCCAGCGGAGAAGATCGCCGAAATCATCCGGTACGGCGGCAATATCCAGGGGCATGGTGAACAGCAAATGCCCATCTGGGGTAAGGTCTTCAGTTTGGAAGGCGGCAGCGGCAAGCGCGGTGGTGCTTATTCACGGCGCTCCGTCATCGAACTGAAGAGCTATATCGAATCGATTCAACAGAAATAGTCTCAATCCGACGAGCAGATCTCTGCACTTGATAAGCTCAATGGAGCGCGTGTGTTTCGTCACTCCGCGATCTTGAGCTTAAACGCGCACCTCTGCTTGTGCGATTTGATGACCGTCCTTTAGATGGGAAGGTTTGCAATTGCATGGCGGGACGTGACGTGGCCAAACTTGAGAAGGTCGTCAAAGACATTGTCGACGACATGCGGCACATGCCTGATCGCGGTATGGTTGCGGCATACATCCCCGAACTGGCGCGCGTGAACTCAGAGAGTTTCGGCATCGCGGTCGTCGAATCGGACGGCAACACCGTTGTTGGAGGCGATGCCGACGTGCCGTTCTCGATTCAAAGCATATCCAAGGTCTTCACATTGACCCTCGCGCTGGGGAAGGTCGGAAACAGACTTTGGGCACGTGTGGGCCGAGAGCCTTCGGGAAGCCCGTTCAACTCCATCGTCCAGCTCGAACGCGAGCAGGGGATTCCGCGCAATCCCTTTATCAATGCCGGCGCCATCGCCGTAACGGACGTCATCCTTTCCGGTCATCTTCCGCGGGAAGCTTTGGGCGAGATCTTAAGGTTCATGCAGTTCCTGGCGGACGATCCGTCGATCATGATTGATCACGAGGTTGCCGCCTCCGAGCATCGGACGGGCTTCCGAAACGCGGCTCTTGCAAATTATATGAAGTCGTTCGGCATTCTCGATAATTCGGTCGACTTCATCCTCGGCGTCTATTTTCATCACTGCGCCATCGCGATGTCGTGCCGGCAATTGGCTATGGCCGGACGATTTCTTGCACAATTTGGCAGCAATCCATCGACTGGATACGCGGTCGTGCAACCCGAGCGAGCGCGTCGGATTAACGCGCTCATGCTGACTTGCGGTCATTATGATGGTTCGGGAGAATTCGCCTATCGCGTCGGCCTGCCAGGTAAGAGCGGTGTCGGTGGCGGCATCATGGCCGTTGCGCCTGGAAAGGCCTCGATTGCCGTTTGGTCGCCCGGTCTAGACGCGGTGGGTAATTCCCAGTTGGGCCAGCTTGCGCTCGAGCGGCTTGCGAAGAAAATGGGCTGGTCCATCTTCGGCGCGTAGCGCCTCATAGGCGCTGGATGCGTACGACAGTCTCAGGAATGATAAGAGGTCGGAGCAAAGATCAATCCGCTCAACCGCTCCGCGGATGGAAGTTGAAACACCTCCGGCGAACTGTGATGATTTTGAATAGTTATTTGCGACGGGACGCCCCATCCCTCTTCGCGCAAAAGGCTCAGAATCCCTTTGCGCGACCGTCGGCTGATGTTCTCGGGGCTATGTGAAGCCAATCCCGCTCGGTGCTCATCAATTCCAACGCACAAGCCGTGCATCTTCCTGAATGGCGTCCTCGTGATACCAGCAGCTGCCGAACTCTACTTTACGAAAGTCCCATGCGGGCACGATTGCGTCGGCGGTCTTGACCAAACGTTGGCCATGCAAAGACGCGCGGCCGCCTTTCGGAAACTGATAGATTTTTGCGGTAGGTCGAATCTGCCTTTCTTCCATTTTTGCCTCTCTCCAAAGTCCCACCGGTCGCACGACGCAACCTGGTTCGTCTTTCATTTTCGCCCGAAAAATATGATGCCTCAATAAAAATCAGCAATTGCCCATATTATGGGCATGCTTGATTTTGCATCTTTCGGTAGCATCCCTATCGGCGGTGAACGCACGTCGTAACCAACGTGTTCCACGCACTGCCTTGGCTCTGATTGGGCATGCTTCAGTGAGGAGGTTGGATGCTGACAGACGGTTCCCAGGTCGAGGGCGATTGTCTCCGTGCCGGGAATGCGCTCCTAAGCATTTCTCAAGCGTCCGTTAACGGTGCGCTACGCACGGACGGCCGCTCGCGATTGAACGCAAAGCACCATCAATGCCGGAACACCTTCGATGCGCTCCGGCCGCATTCTGGCCTCGATGGCCAGTCGCGCCACCGGCGGCCGCGCACGAACTAGGAATTCACAGAGGTCAACTTTAGGGAGCTGTCCAGAATGACGAAGTATAAGCTTGAGTACATTTGGCTCGATGGCTACACGCCGGTGCCCAACCTGCGTGGCAAGACGCAGATCAAGGAATACAGCACGTTTCCAGACCTCGCCGATCTCCCGCTCTGGGGCTTCGACGGCTCCTCCACGAAGCAAGCCGAAGGCCACAGCTCCGACTGCGTGCTGAAGCCGGTCGCCCACTATCCCGACCCGGCCCGCACCAACGGCGTGCTCGTGATGTGCGAAGTCATGATGCCCGATGGTGTCACCCCTCACTCGTCGAACAAGCGCGCAACGATCCTCGATGACGCGGGCGCTTGGTTCGGCTTCGAGCAGGAATACTTCTTCTATAAGAACGGCCGTCCGCTCGGCTTCCCGTCCGAAGGCTATCCGGCGCCGCAAGGCGAGTATTACACTGGCGTCGGCTACAAGAACGTCGGTGATGTCGCGCGCAGCATCGTCGAAGAACATCTTGATCAGTGCCTCGCTGCGGGCATCAACCACGAAGGCATCAATGCCGAAGTGGCGAAGGGCCAGTGGGAATTCCAGATCTTCGGAAAAGGCTCCAAGAAGGCCGCTGACGAAATGTGGATGGCGCGCTACCTGCTCCTCCGCCTCACGGAGAAATATGGCATCGACATCGAGTTCCATTGCAAGCCGCTCGGCGACACGGACTGGAACGGCTCGGGCATGCACTGCAACTTCTCGACCGAGTACATGCGTACGGTCGGCGGCAAAGACTACTTCGAAGCGCTGATGAAGGCCTTCGATAAGAACCTGATGGATCACATTGCCGTCTACGGGCCGGACAACGACAAGCGCTTGACCGGCAAGCACGAGACCGCTCCGTGGAACAAGTTCAGCTACGGCGTCGCGGACCGTGGCGCCTCGATCCGCGTCCCGCACTCGTTCGTCAAGAATGGGTATAAGGGATACCTTGAGGATCGCCGTCCAAACTCGCAGGGCGACCCATACGCAATCGCGTCTCAGGTCCTGAAGACGATCTCGGAAGTTCCGGTGGCCGCTGCTGCGAAAGCTGCTTAATCACTTTCCCATGGCGTCGGCTTTTATGGTCGGCGCCATGAGTCTATCTGGACGAATCATCTGGTGCCGAGACGGCCGCTGCAAAAGGTGTGCGCGTCGCGTCTTGCAATCAACGATGGCGCAGATTTCGCATTCGCCCCGGTTAGGGGGGCTATTCCGAAGAAGGGAAAGCGGTTCCTCACTGAAGATTGGATGACCGCCGGTAGAGGAGCGCCGATTTCCGGCCGTGTGAATAGGACCGCCGGTGTTTCCCTTTTCGCGAGACAGCCTTCACCACCGGCTTGGGCGGCGGCGGAGCGACATCCGCAACCAGTTGAACCGGTGTTTTGGCTTTCAACTGGACGACCTTATATCCGCCAGCTTTCAGCTTCTGCAGGATCGTCGGAACGGCATCTGCCGTCCACTTGTGAATGTCGTGCATCAGAATGATGCCGCGCCCGCGCTTCTTTAATCCCGCCATAACCCGCGCGATGACCGGCGCGGAGCTACGCACGCGCCAGTCGGACGAGTCGATGTCGATCGCGAACTGTCCGATATTGCGGCTTTTGAAATAATCTTCCGTGATCTTGCTGCTGCTCAAGTAGGGATAGCGGAAAAAAGGAGCGACCGGCTCCGGGCTGTTCTTCTGCACGATGTCGAAAGTGGCTTCCACTTCGTGTGTCACCTCTGGCAGCGTCAGGCGCGCCATGTTGGGATGAGTCCACGAATGGATACCGATGGTATGGCCGGCCTCCGCGACCTCCTTGACGATCTCGGGATGCACTGCGACCATTTCTCCAACCATGAAGAATGTTGCCTTCGTGCATTCTTTGGCGAGAGCAGCAAGTACTTCGCGCGTGTCCTTCGGTGAAGGGCCATCGTCGAAAGTCAGCACGACTTCGCCGGGCGCCAGAAAATTCGGATCGCCATGTGGCTCGCCGAACCAGGGGCCGCCAGTGGTATCCACTTCAATGGTACGCGATATGCCAAGTGCTCCGGCGGGGCACGAAGCATCCGCCGCACGGGCTTGTGGCACAAACGCAAGAGCGGCCGCGGCGACCCCCAAGCAGAAGCTGATCTTCGCTATGACGTGCATGTTGCCCACCCCCGGAGGGCGAAAAAGATGAGTGATCCGAACGCAAACAGATTACCGCGCCGGGGCCGGACTCGTGCGCGGCCGATAATGGCTCGTCAATACACACAGTAACAGTTGCGCATCGTGGTGGCCGCGATGGCCACACCCCCGCGCCACGAAATCTCCATACACCCACAACGGAAGCGGAAAAACACAGCCGCCGTTCGGCTTTATGCCGCCGCCTATTTACCAGGCCGCAATCGAATCTCTGCCACACTTAGCTAGCAAAGTCCTTAACGAGGCCCGACCAGGAGTTGATGTGCGGAAGTTCCTTTTATTGTTGGGGTGTTTTGCCGCGAGTCCGCTCACTGCCGGCGAGACGACGCTTACGGGCGACGCGATCAAGACGACGCTTGGCGGCTCACTTCTGGCGCTAGACACGCCGATCGGCGCGACGGTGTCCGTGCGTATCAATCACGATGGCTTAATGTCGGGTGAGGCTGGTGCGCTCGGTGCCGTACTAGGGTCGGCGAAGGACCGCGGGCGCTGGTGGGTTGAGAGCAATCGCGTGTGCTTCAAATGGTTTCGCTGGTTCGACGCGGAGCCGCGCTGCGCCACGATTAGCCTCGAAGGCAAACGCTTTACTTGGCGTCGCGAGGATGGCGACACAGGGACCGGCACGATCATCGAAGAAGGAAAGTCGATCGAGAAACCCGCACCGATCGTCGCTCAGGAGGTGAAACCGCCTTTGCCGAAGAGCCCGGCGGCAAAAAAGGTCCAGATCGCCGCCAAGGAGCCAAGGCCGGAACCGAAATCCGAACCGATCGCGCCGAAGTCCGGTGCGCAGCATACCGCGAAGGAACTCGCCGCAGCCGCGCCGAAGACCGCCGTGGAGCCGGCTCGGCCATCGACGACGGTCGCCTTCCGCGTGCCCCAGCCACACCTTGCTGTTCGTCCGAAACATCAGGCCAAGATTGCGGTCGCGTCCGTCAAACCCCAATTTTTTGCTTCGGCAAAAGTCGCTCCAGCAAAGGTGGCGACTCCAAAAGTCGCGTCCGCAAAAGCAGCGCCTGCGAAAATCGAGAGTTCCGACAAAAAGCCATTCCGGGTCGCAGGAGTCGACGCATCGGACGTGTTGAATATCCGCAATGGCCCTTCGCAAGATTACGAGTCTGTCGGCGGAATTCCACCCGACACGCGCGGCATCACGATCACCGGGCCGTGCCTGAACGATTGGTGCCCCGTGAAACACCGCACCCTGATCGGTTGGGTGAACCGGCGCTATCTGGCCGAGGAAACCGCCTCAGATACGAGCGCGGCCAATATCCCGAATTACTGGGACGCCGCTCCCTGATCTCTTTGAGTTTCGTGCTGCCGCGAGCTGACGTTATCGGAAGCGATCGTGAGCAGACATTCATGACGGCGCGTAACTAAACCTCGCCGAGTTTTTTGCGCGATGGCGAGCGCACAAGGTCAACTCGCGCATCCGACGTGGAAGCACTCGACATCTGTCAATCACGAAATCTCGCGCGTCCGTGAAAATTCGCGTTGACTTCGTGATGCCCTTGCTCAATCTTCCCGGCTGGGAATGGAATCTCCCGTATAACCGCCCCGATGGCTGATGATTCCTACTGCGTTGATGTCCT
>CAYYDL010000171.1:0-8407 GCA_964470545.1 uncultured Hyphomicrobium sp.
GCGCTGGCGTTCACGCTGTTGTTCTTTGCGATGCATCTCAAAGCGATGCGCAACGAGATTTTGCGGCGGCGAGCCAAGGCGCTCAGGACGCAGGTCATCATGGGGCGCGACAGGCTTGCGGCCCAAGGTGCAGCGGAGTGACACCGATGGATCTTGGACCGCACGCGGCCTTCATTTGGATATCCTACGCCGTTGTGGCGGTGACCGTCGCCGGGCTCATCGTTTGGCTTCTTGCCGACGGATGGAAGCAACGGGCCGATCTTGAAGCGCTTGAACGCCGGGGCGTGAAGCGTCGCTCGTCCAACAAATAGAGAGAGGCTCGTGGCTCAAAGTCGATCGAATTATCTGCGGCTTCTGCCTATCGTCGTGTTCGCCGTCATTGCAGGATTTTTCGCGATGGCATTGAGATCCGGGGATCCGTCGTTGCTGCCGTCGACGCTTGTCGGCAAGCCCGTGCCGAAAACGACGTTCCCGCCGATCGAAGGTCTGGAAGTCACGGCGGGGAAGCTCGAGCCCGGTTTCACCTCGGCCGATCTCGCGAAGGGCAAGATCTCCGTCGTCAACTTCTGGGCATCGTGGTGCGTGCCGTGTGTTGACGAGCATCCGATGATCGAGCGGCTGAAGGAAGCGTCGGGCGTCGATATCTACGGCATCAATTACAAGGACCAGGCCTCGGCCGCGCGGCGGTTCCTCGGACGCTACGGCAATCCCTTCACGGCCGTCGGGACCGATGCGGATGGTCGCGCCGCCATCGACTGGGGCGTTTATGGAACGCCTGAAACGTTCGTCGTCAACGGCAAGGGCGACGTGATTTACAAGCACGTCGGCCCCATTACCGAAGACTCGCTGAAGTCGAAGCTGTTACCCATCATCGAGAAGGCAAGGACGGAAGCGTCCGCGGCCTCAGCGTCCTAGAGAGGATAGAACAGCCCGCGCGAATGATTGAGAACCGTCAGCGTTCCACTCTTGATGTCGAAGTGCGCGCCGTGCAGCGACAAGCGGCCCTTTTCCTCCTGCTCCTTCACGAACGGAAAGGTGCGAAGGTTTTCGATCGATTGCTTGATCGCTTCCTTTTCGAGGGCTTCCTGGCGCACGCTCGATGAGCTGGTCTGATGCGCGGCCAGCACCGCGAGGCGGGCATCGTCGAGCATCGACATCCACTTCGAAATGAAGTGCGCTTCCGTCTGGATCGCGGCGCTCTGGTCAAGAGCTGCCTTCACGCCGCCGCAGCCTGAATGGCCCATGACGATCATGTGCTTGACCCGCAAATTGAGCACCGCGAATTCCATCGCGGCGCTGACGCCGTGATATTTGCCGCTGACTTCATAGGGCGGAACGAGGTTCGCGACATTGCGGACGACGAAGAGCTCACCCGGCATGGCGCTGAAGATCGTCTCGGGATCGACGCGGCTGTCCGAGCACGAGATGATCATCGTGTCGGGGCTTTGGCCATAGGTCGCCAATTCCTCGTACTGATCAGCATGCGCGACGAAATGGCGATGCCGGAAACGGCGGTAGCGATCCGTTAGCGTTTCGGGAAAGCTGCTCATTGTTTCTTTTGTCTCCTCGACCTCTTGTCCGCGCTGCTTGTAGCCAAAACGATGTAGCCGACAAGAGCCGAAAATATTGAGCCCGCGAGAACCCCGAGGCGAACCTCTGCGCTCGCTTCCACGCTCGGAAACGCCAACATGCCGATGAACAAACTCATGGTGAAGCCGATCCCACCCAGAATGGCTGTGCCAAAGAGCTGGATCTGCGAAGCGCCGTAAGGCATCGCGCCGAGGCCGCTGGCGAGCGCCAGGCGGACAGCGGTGTATATTCCGAGGGGTTTGCCGAGGAAAAGGCCGAGCGCTATGCCGACAGGAATTGGCGACAGCATGTCTTCGGCAGAGAGGTCTCCCAGCGAAAGCCCGGCGTTGGCAAAAGCGAAGATCGGCAGGATGAGAAAGCTGACCCATGGGCTCAAAGCCTGCTCGAGCGCGTGAAGTGGGCCTTCCTCGCCTTTGTTTTTGCCTGTAAGCGGAATGGCCAGCGCCGTTGCGACACCGGCTAGCGTCGCGTGCACGCCCGATTCCAACACGCATATCCAGACGAATGCGCCAACGATGAGATAGGGAAGAACGCGCATGACGTTCAAATGGTTGAGCAGGGCCAGTACGGCGACTCCGGCTGCAGCGAGCGAAAGTGCCGACAGCGAGAGATCCGCCGTATAGAAAAAGGCGATGATGATGATTGCGCCGAGATCGTCGATAATGGCCAGCGCGAGCAGAAAGACTTTCAGCGTCGGCGGGACGCGTTTTCCGAGCATCGCCATGACGCCGACCGCGAAAGCGATGTCGGTTGCCGCAGGGATGGCCCAGCCGCGCAGCGCGACGCTGTTATCCCAATTGACGGCCGAGTAGATCACGGCGGGAAACGCCATTCCGCCGAGAGCGCCGACGATGGGCAACATGGCCGCCTTGGGGTTCGATAGGGCTCCGCGGAGGGCTTCGCGTTTGATTTCGAGACCGACGAGGAAGAAAAAAACAACCATCAGCCCGTCGTTGACCCAGTGGACGACCTCCTTCGAGAGCGCGAGGGGCCGGACGCCGAGCTGGATGTGCGTCGCAAGCGTGCGCGCATAAAGATCCTGAAGGGGCGAGTTCGCAACAACAAGCGCCGATACGGCCGCGAGCAAGAGGACCAGCCCCGCCGTGACTTCTTTCTTGACGCCTTGAGCGCTCGATTCTGGTTCCATTTTTCGCGCGTTCCCTCCTGCCGACCGACCCTAGAGCAGGTATGCCGTCTCATCAGGGTTGCAGCAAGCCGAAGACGAAAATGCGCGGATTTGGCTCACGAAACTCGTTCGATAGAAACGGGCGCTATGGCGCGAGCCCAATCGACGAGGTGCGGCAGGAGATGATCGAAGCCGCGACTGACCTCAAGTGCGGTCCGGACCCCGGCGATCGCGTATCCGAGGGCTTCTTCGGGATTTTGTCCAAGCATCAGCTTGGCTGTCAGGCATCCTGCGAAGATATCGCCAGTGCCGTGCGGAACGTCGGTCCATTTTTCGACGCGGCCGATGAAAGTCTGGCCAGCCGCGGCGAGCACGGTTGCGAGCTGGGACGGGCCGTCCGGAATCGAGGTGCCGGCAACGATCGGACGCTCAAGTTTTGCAACGGCTCTGACCGCGTCGGAGGGCGAGGCGATGTCGATACCGGTGAGCCACGACAATTCGAAGCGGTTCGGTGTCAAGATATCGGCCAAGGGCAGCAACAAATCGCGAATGCCATGGGCCGATCGTTCGTCGACATAAAGGCCAGCCGGATCGTCGCCGAAAATCGGATCGCAGACGAATGTGATTGCAGGCTTCAATGCCCGCAGCCGCTTCACAGCTGAAGCGACGACTTCGACGTGCTGGATCGACGGTAGATAGCCTGAGAACACCGCGTCGAAAGATCCGAGCCACCCGTTGTCTCCGAGTGCGCGGACCATGTCATCCAGCAGTCGGGGATCGAGCGTGATCCCGGCAATGTGGGCGCGGACCGGATGGTTCGACAGCACGACCGTCGGCAGGCCGACCACCTCGATACCCGCGTGCAGCAGCGGCGGCATTGTCGCCGTCAGGCCTACAGGATCGCGAGCGACATAGGACGAGATCATAAGGATGCGGCGCATGCGTTCGACGGTCTCGCGGTGAGAGCCTTCTCTTGCAGCCACCCGAAATGCCGGCCGCTTTCGAGACTTGCGATTTATTCGAAAGTTCAGTCGCGGTCGATGTTGCAAACGTGCATGCTGCGATGCAAAATCAAGTCAATCTGCATGGGAGTCGATGCGATGGCCATGAGACCCAGACGCAGCGTCCTCTATTTGCCCGGCGACAACGAGCGGGCGCTCGAAAAAGCGAAAACGCTGCCGGCCGATTCGATCATCATCGATCTCGAGGACTCGGTCGCGCCTCCCAACAAAGAAAAAGCGCGTGCACAGGCGGTCGCGGCCATTCACGAGGGCGGCTTCGGCTCGCGCGAGGTCGTTCTGCGCGTCAATCCGATCGAGACGCCGTGGGGAATGGCCGATCTTCACGCCGCCATCGCCGCCGGTCCCGACGCCATCCTCATTCCGAAGGTCTCGAATTCCGGCGACATCACCGGCACGGCAAAGGTCGTGAAGGCTGCCGACGCCGATCCCAAAATCCGGCTTTGGGCGATGATCGAGACGCCGATGGGCATCATCAACGCGAAAGAAATCGCGGCATGCGCGCCCGATCCCGACAACCGGCTCGTCTGCTTCGTGCTCGGCACGAACGATCTCCTGAAGGAAAGCCGGGCTTTGGCGAGCCGCAATCGGTTCGCGGTCGTGCCGTGGCTCGCGATGACGCTTGTCGCAGCGCGCGCCTACGGGCTCGACGTCATCGATGGCGTCTACAACGATTTCAAGGATGAGTCGGGCTTTCGCGCCGAATGCGAGCACGGCCGCACGCTCGGCATGGATGGCAAGACGCTTATCCACCCCTCTCAGGTCGTCCCGTGCAACGAGGTCTTTTCGCCTACGGTCGAAGAAATCGCCTGGGCGCATAAGATCATCAAGGCGTTCGAAGAGCCGGAGAATGCGCGTAAGGGCGTCATCACCGTCGAGGGGCGGATGGTGGAGCGGCTGCATCTTGTCATGGCGAGACGGGTTGCGGCGATCGCGGAGGCCATCGATGCTCGCTCGAAGGTCGAGGAGCCCTGGTTTTAGTAAACGCGCGTTCGAGCCTTCTGCGGCCCTAGATCGCGTCCCGGTCTTTTCGAAAGGGGTTGCGGTCGGCGGCCGACATCCCGAAAAGGACAGAAAAGTTCGAAGCCTGCGGATGCGGGTTTTCCTAACCATAAGGCGGGGACGATGGCCGGAACCAAGACAAACGCTGGGAATTTCTTCGAAGATTTCACCTACGGCCAGGTCATCCATCATCCGACGCCTCGCACCGTGACTGATGGCGACGTCGCACTTTATACGGCGCTCTACGGTTCGCGTTTTGCGGTTCAGTCGGCCGACACGTTTGCAAAGGCGATCGGTTACCCGAAAGCGCCGCTTGACGATCTCCTGACGTTCCACGTCGTGTTCGGGAAAACGACGCCCGAAATTTCTCTCAACGCCATAGCAAACCTCGGCTATGCCGATTGCAAGTTTCAGAAGGCTGTCTATCCCGGCGATACACTGTGGTCGACGTCGGAAGTCATCGGCCTCAAGGAAAACTCGAACGGCGAGACAGGCACCGTCTACGTCCGCTCGACCGGACGTAACCAGGATGGCGAAGTCGTCTTGGAGTATTGCCGCTGGGTGATGGTGCGCAAGCGTTCGAAAGGGTCACCCGCGCCGGAGGCCGTCGTGCCCAAGCTTCCCGAGCGCGTCGATCCGAAAGATCTGGCGCTGGCCGTTCCGCCCATCGACGTCAGCAAATACGACTTCGATCTTTCAGGTTCCAAGCATCGCTGGGACGACTATGAACCCGGCGAGAAGATCGACCATGTCGACGGCATGACGCTCGAAGAAGCCGAGCATCAGACCGCGACGCGCCTTTACCAGAACACGGCGAAGGTTCACTTCAACCAGCATACGGAATCGAAGGGCCGCTTCGGCAAGCGCATCGTCTACGGCGGCGTCGTCATCTCGCTCGTGCGCGCACTGTCTTACAACGGTCTTGGAAACGCCTTCCACCTGGCTGCCATCAATGGCGGGCGGCACGTCGCGCCGACATTCGCGGGCGATACGATCTATGCGTGGTCGGAAGTGCTGGAGAAGGCAGAGATTCCGGGCCGGAAAGACATCGGCGCATTGCGGGTCCGTCTCGTCGGCGTCAAAAACCAGGATTGCGCGTCGCTCCCGCTCAAGACAGAGAGTGGGGAGTATGCGCCGGGGGTTGTTCTTGATCTCGACACGTGGCTTGTGCTCCCGCGCTGAGCGCACAAGCCGCAAGGGGGCCGCAGGGGAGCAAGTCGCATGAATGTCCAAGCGATCGGAAGCGTGCTGGCCGGGGTCTTTGTCCTGGTGGCTGCCAACGGGGCCAATGCCGCAGGTGAAACGGCGAGCGCCGAGATCAGGCTCGCCAATGGCACAAGTGCGGGTACCGTCACCCTCAAGGACATGGCGGCGGGCGTGCTTCTGACGTTCGATCTCAAGGGTTTATCACCCGGCGCGCATGGGTTTCATGTCCATGAGGTCGGAAAGTGCGACGGTGATTTTTCGTCCGCCGGCGAGATCTACAATCCTCTCGGAGCCAAGCATGGCTTCGTCAATGACGAGGGCCCGATGGCGGGCGATCTCCCGAATATCGTCGCCGGGCCCGACGGGACGGCGCGGGCCGAAATGATGACAACCTATTTGCATTTGAATCGAGATACCGACGAAACCCTCTTCGATGCAGATGGGTCGGCACTCGTGATCTATGATAAACCTGATGATTATCGGACCGATCCTGAAGGCGGCAGCGCGGCGCGGATCGGCTGCGGCGTTATCAAGGCGCCCTGATTTCCAGACATTTACACGTTGATCACCAATGGTCTCGGCGTTTGTTGAGTGTGCGCCCCGCGGCCGTCATGTATGCGTTCGGAACGTTCAGAGAGCTCGAAGCGAAGCCATCGTGGCAAAAAAAGTTGCGATCATCGGAGCCGGTTTGGCAGGCCTGTCCTGCGCACGGACGCTGCGGCAGGCTGGTTTGTCGGTCGACGTCTTCGAAGAAGCGCCGGTCATCGGCGGACGCATCGCCACCACTTGCATCGGACCCGACCGGTTCGATCATGGCGCGCAATATTTTTCTCCGCAATCGGATGACTTTCGGAACTACATCAAGGGTGCCTTAGACGCCGGCTACGCAGGGCAATGGACGCCTCGCGTCGTTGCAAAAGGCGGCAGGCGCGCATTGTCGAACGACGCGTGGTTCGTTGGTAAGCCGGGCATGTCGTCGGTGCTTCGGCCGCTTGCGGAAAATCTACGCATCACCGTCGGGCAGCGCGTTCAATCCCTCGAGCTGCGCGAAAATGGCTGGCATCTCTGGTTCGGGGACGAAACGTCGGCAGGACCTTTCGATGCGTTGGGCGTTGCGGTGCCAGCACCCGAGGCGTCCGATCTTGTCGATGGCATCCCTGCGCTTGCCTCGGCTCTATCGAGCACGCGCATGCTGCCGTGCTGGGCGTTGATGGTGCGCATCGACGGAAAGAATTTTCCGGACGGGGACGTTTTCTTGGACGTCTCCGAGGCGATCAACTGGATCGCCCGCGACAATACGAAGCCCGGACGGGACCCTCACGGCGAAACGCTCGTGGTCCATGCTTCTCCCTTCTGGAGCCAGGCCGCGCAGCAGGATGATCCTCAAGACGTCGCCGCGGAACTTTGGCACGGTGTCAGCGAGGCCTTAGGTCTGCCGCCGGTCAGGCCATCACGGATGACCGCCTATCTCTGGCGCCAGGGTATCGTCGATCAGCCGTTGGGCCAGACGCATCTCTATTGCTCTCAGTCCAAGGTCGGACTGGCCGGGGACTGGTGTCTGGGAGCCTCTGCCGAGCATGCATTCCAAAGCGGGCGGCATCTCGGTCATGCGATCGCCGCTGCGCTGGGCTAGGGCAGAGTTTGCGCTGTCTGTGGCATTTGGCGAATTGCCGCGCCCGTTTCGAGACGCTACACATTCGCACCACGAAAAAACAAAGAAGGACGTCCGATGGCAGTCACATCCGGCCACGGCGTGCGCCCCGACCGGCCGCTTTCGCCACACCTTCAAATCTATTCTCCGCTGATCAACATGGTCATGTCGATCGTGCATCGCATGACCGGCGCGGCGCTATATGCCGGTTCCCTGCTGCTTGCCTGGTGGCTGATCGCGGCGGCGACGGGGCCGGACTACTACAATTATTTTCTGAGCTGGTGCGATACCTGGTTCGGCAAGCTCGTTCTGCTCGGCTATACGTGGGTGCTGATGCACCACATGATGGGCGGAGTTCGCCACCTGATTTGGGACAGCGGGCACGGATATGACCTCAGGACGGTCGATATCCTGTCGTGGGGATCGCTTGCGGCGTCTCTTCTTCTGACGGCAATCGTGTGGGTGTGCGTCGCGATGGGAGGCATCTGATGACCTCGATGCGGACACCGCTGAAGAAGGTTCGCTATCTCGGCTCGGCCAAGGAAGGCGCCGATCACTTCTGGAAGCAACGGGTGACGGCTGTCGCCAATATTTTTCTTGGCGTCTTTCTGGTCTGGCTGATCGCGTCGCTGCTCGGTGCAGACTACGCGACGGTGAAGCAGAAGCTCGGGCATCCCTTGATTGCAGTGGCTTTGCTCGGACTCGTCGTTTCCGGCACGGTCCATATGCGGATCGGGATGCAGACGATCATCGAAGACTACGTGCACGACGAGGGCCTTAAGGTTGCGGCGCTGGTGCTCAATACGTTCTTAG
>CAYYDL010000172.1:0-8194 GCA_964470545.1 uncultured Hyphomicrobium sp.
GCACGATCCAGCGTGCGCCCGCATCATATGCCGTCTTGGCGACCGCGAGCGCATAGTCACGGTCCGATTTGTAGCCGTCGAAGAAATGCTCGCAGTCGATCATCGCCTCGCGTTGCGTTTCGACGACCGCGCGCACCGACTGATCGACGGCTTCGAGGTTTTCCTCATTCGAGATGCCGAGCGCGACCCGCACCTGATAATCCGATGCTTTCGCGACGAGGCAGATGCTGTCCGCCGCCGATTGAAGAATGGCCTGAAATCCCGGATCGTTCGAGACAGAGCGGCCGGCGCGCTTCGTCATCCCGAAAGCCGTGAAGCGCGCCGAATTGAAATCAGGACGCGACGCGAACAGCTCCGTGTCCGTCGCATTGGCGCCCGGATAACCGCCTTCGATGTAATCGATGCCGAGATCGTCGAGCACGCGCATCAGGCGGCGCTTGTCTTCGAGCGAGAAGTCGACGCCCGACGTCTGCGCGCCGTCGCGCAGCGTCGTATCGAAAAGATAAAGGCGTTCCTTGCTCATGACGGTTTCGATGGTTTCTTCGTCTGGTCTTCGGCGAGCCGCTTTACCATGGTCGTGTTGGAAAGCCACTGGTCGTCGCGAGGAACAGAGTTGCGCTGCGTCGCGATATAGCCGCGCCGCTCGAAGAACGGCACGGCGGTGTCGCTGGCATCGACGGTCACCGCTTCAGCGCCGCGAGCACCTGCGATCTTTTCGAGCGCATCGGCAAGCGCGGTGCCTACCCCCTCACCCGCGTAGTCGGGATGTACATAAAGCATATCAATGGTTTTATTGTCCTTAAGAGACCCGAACCCCAGGTATTCGCGGTCGAGCTGGACGACGAGCGTCAGCATATTGGCGAGGCGGGTACGAAAAGCATCCGCGTCTTCGGCCGTGGACGCCCAGGCGATCCTCTGATCTTCATCATAGTCATCGACCGTCAATTCGTCGATCGATTGCGCGAAGAGGTCGCGCAAAGCCATCGTGTCGGCCGGAAGAAACGGGCGGAGCGGATAATCGTCGGACATCGGGTTCAAAACTGCTTTTTGGACCGGCTCACGCCGGCTTTCGTCGAACGGGACTGGATGTCATGGGATGCTGCGTTGGCCTAGCCCCATGTGATAGGCGATGCAAGCCCCTGCAAGGCCGCTTTCATCGTTCCGCGGCAACGTCGATCTTCGGACCATATAACCGCTGAAACGCTCACTTCGCCGATGCCGTCTGTTCCGCCGGCGCCCTGACGAGCGTCATGATCCGCTGCTTGTCGTCCTCGGTTGTTGGGTTGTAGACGACGAGGCCCAGATCCGCGCGTCCGTCGACCTGCAAGGCCGAATATTCGAACGTCACCGGGCCGATGATCGGATGGCGAAGCTTCTTCAACCCACCGGCATAATTGCGAACGTCCTTGTCGCGCCAAAGCCGCGCGAAATCCGGGCTGATCTGAGACAACTCCTCGATGAGCGCTGAAACCTCCGGCGACTCGCCCGCTTTCGCCGCGTCGCTGCGAAAAACGCTGACGACGAACCGCGCCACCGTCTCCCAATCGTACTGCAAATCGCGCACGCGCCTGTCACCGAACACGACGCGCAGGATGTTGCGTTTTTCTGGCGGCAGCGCACCGTAATCGAGGAAAACAGCCGTATAGGCGCGGTTCCAGGCAATCACGTCCCAGATCGCGTTCCGGACCAACGCCGGGCTGTACTCGAACGCATCGACGAGCCGCTGCAGTCGCGGCGTGATGCTGTCGTCTGACTGGTGGCGCAATGCGGGTGGCCGCCCAAGCCCCAGAATGAAAAGATGCTCGCGCTCCGCATCCGTCAGCATCAGCGCACGTGCAATACGATCGAGCACGTCGGCCGACGGCGCCCCGCCCCGTCCCTGCTCCAGCCACGTGTACCAGGTCGGGCTGACGTTGGCGCGCTGAGCGACTTCCTCGCGCCGGAGTCCGGGTGTCCGCCGCCGGGTCAGCGCGAAGCCGAAGGCGGCCGGATCGAGCTTCGAGCGCCGATCCTTGAGATAGGCGCCGAGCGCGCTCTCTTTGGTGTCTGCAACAGTCATCCCGGTAGCTATTATACCAGTATAAAGTCACTACTTTAACAGGATGAAGATTAGCACGACTTTCCTCCACCGTAAGCAAAACTCATAAGGAGGCTGTCACATGCTCGTTTTCGTAACCGGAGCCACCGGCTTCATCGGCTCAGCCGTCGTCAAGGACCTGATCGGCGCCGGACACAAGGTCCTGGGCCTTGCCCGCTCCGATGCAGGTGCGGCCGCTCTCGCTGCTGAGGGCGCTGATGCTCTGCGCGGCTCCTTGGAAGATCTCGACAGCCTGCGCCAGGGCGCGATGAAAGCCGACGGCACCATCCACTGCGCCTTCAATCATGATTTCTCGAAATTCGCCGAGAACGGCCTTATGGACAAACGCGCCATCGAGACCATGGGCGACGTCCTCGCTGGCACGAACAAGCCGTTCATCGTCACGTCGGGCACCGCGCTCGTTAATCCGGGCATTGTTGCCACCGAAGATATGAGGAGCGACGCCAACCCGAATGTGCCGCGCGTTTCGGAACAGACCGGGCTCGCTTACGCGTCCCGGGGCGTCCGCGCGATGACGATCCGCCTGCCGCAAGTCCACGGCGCCAAAGGCAAGGCCGGCCTGATCACGTTCCTGCTCGAAGACGCGCGCCGCAAAGGCGCTGCCGCCTATATCGGTGACGGCAGCCAACGCTGGGCAGCCGCCGACAGGCAGGACGTAGCGCCGCTTTACAGGCTTGCATTGGAGAAGGGCACGGCCGATGGCATCTATCACGCCGTCGGCGAGAAAGGCGTTCCCATGCGCGAGATCGTCGAAGTCATCGGCCGCGCGCTCGACGTGCCCGTCGTTTCGGTTTCGCAGGAAGAAGCCGAAGACTACTACGGCCCGCTGGCGCCGTTCGCCGGCTTCGACATGCCGGCGTCCAGCGCGTTGACGCAGCAGCGCCTCGGCTGGAAACCGACCGGCATCGGCCTCATCGCCGACATCGGACAGCCGGGATATTTCGCGAACTGATGTCCGGGCAAAAGCGGACATCGCTCTGGATAGTCAACTCTTATTCGCGATCGCGTTGAGGCGGCCCAGCGTCGCCTCATCCAAAATCAGGCTCGCAGCCGCGATATTGGCCTGCAGATGTTTCCGGTTCGACGTCCCAGGAATGAGCAGAATGTTCGGGCTACGTTGCAACAGCCACGCGAGCGCTACGGCTTGTGGCGTCTGCCCCAAATCTGCCGCCACGCTGTTGAGTTCGTCTGTCTGAAGCGGCGTAAAGCCGCCGAGCGGGAAATAGGGAACATACGCAATGCCGTCCGCGGCGAGTTCGTCGATCGTCGCGTCATCGTTGCGTTGGACGAGATTGTAGAAGTTCTGCACGCAAACCACCGGCGCAATATCGCGTGCGGCCTTGATCTGCTTTGCATCGGCAGTGCTTACGCCGATATGCGCGATCAGCCCTTCGTCCTGCATCCGGCGCATCGTCCGCATCGGCGCGACAATGTCATCATCAGGGCCACCTAGGCGCAGGTTCACGATCGCGATTTGATCAAGACCAAGGCGCTCAAGGTTGTCATGCACCGACTTGCGCAGAAAATCTGCGCTTTGATCAAGGATCCACCCACCTTTGTCATCCCGCCACGCACCGACCTTGCTGACGATAGTAAGCCCGGGCGCATATGGATGGAGCGTCTCGCGAATGAGGCGATTGGTGACATAGGGGCCGTAGTAGTCGCTTGTATCGATATGATCGACGCCGAGTTCCAACGCCTCCCGCAGGACGGCGCGCGCTTCATCGGGATCTTTCGGCTCCCCGAACACATGCGGACCGGCAAGCTGCATGGCGCCGTACCCCATGCGGTTGACCGAGATCGATGTGCCAGGAAAGGTGAAGCGCCCGGCCGCACCGGCATCGGGCTTGGTATCGATCATGTGACGATCTCCTGGTACAAATGCGGCCAGGCGCTGACATTTCAACGGTAGAAAGGTAGATTGTTTGAGAACTAACGCGCCACTTCCCACGTCGTTTCGATCTCGCCGGTCTCTTTGTTCTTGGAATCCTTGAGCGTGATACCCATACGCGCGAGTTCGTCGCGGATACGGTCGCTTTCCTTGAAGTCCTTGCGTTTGCGGGCTTCGAGACGCGCAACGATCAACGGCTCAATCGTCGAGGCGACCGCCTGAGCGCTCTCGGCGGCTCGCGCATCCGCCGCTTTCAGTGACGAGCCGTCAAAACCCAAAAGCCCAAGCGCCGCACCCAGCGCCTTTCCATCCTTCTCCGCAGCAAGACCGTGCAATTCGGCGATTGCCTTGGGCGTGTTGAGATCGTCTTCGAGCGCTTCCAACACGGCAGGCGCAATGACATCGCGCGTGCGCGTGTCGATGCCCTCCACCGAAAACCAGCCAGACAAAATCTTCTGGCTCTCTTCGAGCCCCTTTTTCGTCCAGTCGATCGGCTGACGATAGTGCGTACGCAGCATATTGAGCCGCAGCACCTCGCCCGGCCAGCCGGCGTCGAGTAGCTCACGGATCGTGATGAAGTTGCCGAGGCTTTTCGACATCTTCTCGCCTTCGACCTGCAGAAAGCCGTTGTGCATCCAGACGTTCGCCATCACCGGCGTGTTGTGCGCGCAGCGCGATTGCGCGATTTCGTTCTCATGATGCGGAAACGTCAAATCGATGCCGCCGCCATGGATATCAAAAACCGGCCCGAGCAGCGCGCCTGCCATCGCCGAGCATTCGATATGCCAACCGGGACGTCCCGGCGTCTTGATCCCGCAGGGGCTGGGCCATGCTGGTTCGCCGGGCTTCGATGGCTTCCATAAGACGAAATCCATCGCGCCCTTCTTGTAGGGCGCGACCTCGACCCGGGCACCCGCTTCCATCTCGTCCAGCGAGCGGTTCGACAGGCGGCCGTAATCGGGCATCGATGCGACGTCGAACAGCACGTGATCTTCGGCGACATAGGCGTGGCCGTTCCTGACCAGCGCCTCAATGAGCGAAACCATGTCCTCGCCGCCTTCGGGCCGACGGATGTATTCCGTCGCGCGCGGCTCATACGTCGGGGGCAGAACGCCGAGGGCGTCGATGTCTTCATGGAACTGCTTCTCGGTCGCTTCGGTGACTTTGCGGATCGCCTCGTTAAGCGGCAGATCGGGATAATCGCGCGCCGCGCGGGCGTTGATCTTGTCGTCCACGTCCGTGATGTTGCGGACATACGTGACGTGATCGGGCCGGTAGATGTGGCGGAGCAGCCGGTAAAGGACGTCGAAGACGATAACGGGGCGCGCGTTGCCGATATGGGCGTAGTCGTAGACGGTCGGTCCGCATACGTACATCCGCACGTTCTTCGGATCGATCGGCACGAATTCGGCCTTCTGCCGGGTCAATGTGTTATATAGCTTGAGCGCCAAAACCGGACCTCGTACGTCTGCTCTTGAAATGTCGACCGCGGAGTATGCCACAGGCGCGGGACGCGGGGATAAGTCCACGTGGGGCCGTTATGCGCTTGTCCAGTCCTCCGTCAAGCATCTGAATCCTCTTGTAAAACGCTTGATGTCTCAATTGCTCCCAATTGACCGGCTAGCAAATCGCTGCTTAGGCTCCAGGAAGCGCACGTTTGGGTGCCTTCGGGCTGCGTGCGTGCGAATCCGTCAACGAGGGGTCGGGAAAGAGGCGTGAGCCAGGGAAGTCCATTCAGCAGCGTCATTCGCCGGCTGGCACTCGCGCTGGTCGCGATGGCCATTGCGCTGCTTTTCGTGACAGAAGTTGCTTCGGCTCAAAGCTGGTGGCCGTTCGGCGGCGGCAACGAAGAAGAGAGCGACCGCCCGCCGGTGCCGCAGGAGCCCGTCTATCGGCAACCTCCGCCCGCCCCTGCTCCGCCGCCTGCCCAGGCTCCTGGTTATCCCGTGTCACCACCGCCGGCCAATGCGCCAGTATCTCCCGGCGCGCCGCCCCAGCCGTCCGCGTCGAATTGGAGCACGAGAAATCCGATCTGCCTGCAGCTCGAGCAACGGCTCGTTCAGGAGAACCAGAAGAACGGGCAATCGCAAGCCGACCTGCCGCGGATCGAGAACGAGATTCGGCAGCTTGAACAAGTTGTCGATCAGACCGAGTCTCGCCTCGATCATGGCTGCTACGAATACTTCTTGTTCACGAAATCGCTGAAGAACACGCCCCAATGCAAGGATCTCGCCCGGCAGGTCGACGCTTCGAAGCGGCGCTTGTCGGATCTCGATGCGCAGCGGCAGGACATTCTCGGTTCGTCCGGCCGGTCCTACCGGGATGACATTGTCCGCGAACTGGCGCGCAACAACTGCGGCGCCAACTACACGGCCATGGCGCGCCGTGCTGGCGGCGACAACGGCGGCATGTGGGAAGATGAAGAATCGAGCGGCGGGAATACGTGGAACCCGAATGCTGCCAATGGCGCGCAGACCTACCGTACCCTCTGCGTTCGCCTGTGCGACGGCTTCTATTTCCCCGTGAGCTTCTCGACCTTGCCGAGCCACTTCGAACAGGACGCGGACGTGTGCTCGGCGCATTGCGCGGCGCCGTCAGAACTCTTCTACTATCCGAACCCCGGCGGCACGGTGGAACAGGCGGTCGGGGCCAGAGATCAGCAGCCGTATACGAGACTGAAATTCGCGTTCCGCTATCGTAAGGAATATGTGCAGGGCTGCTCGTGCAAAGCGGCCGACTATGTTCCGGCCGACGGCGACAAGAAAGTCGAAGGCAGCTTGGGCGGCAACGACGCGCAACGCCATGCGGAAGCTCAGTCTCTGGCCCGGACGCCTGCGTCTCCGGCAATCACGACGGGTTCGACCGCCGTACAGTCGGAAGCCTTGCCGGAGGCTCAGGCATCTCCCGCGGCGCCGAGCGACACGGGTGGCTGGCAGACACAATCCGAGCCGCAATAGCCGCGTTGGCATCCGATCCACCGTAGCGGAGCCACGTTGAGGACTGCGGATCGTCCGTGAGATTTTTCCTGAAGACGCAGTTTTGAGTCTGCGGCGCCCTCGCGCTGGACGACAGGTTTATGCGCGCTTGCCTTCCAGGCGGGCCAGAACGCGGTCGCGGCCCATCATGGGCAAGAGAAACTTGAGTTCCGGTCCGGCTTCGCGTCCGGTCAACGCGAGCCTCAACGGGTGAAACAGCGCTTTACCCTTGGCACCTGTCCTGGCTTTGACGGCGCTCGTCCATTCCGACCACGTCGCTTCGCTCCACGGCTCGGGTGGGAGAACCGCTGCCGCCGCAACGCTGATCTTGGAATCCTCGATGATGGGATCGATCGTCCCGGAGACGACATCCCACCAGACGCGGGCATCGGCGAACAGCTCGAGATTTCCCCGCACGGCGTTCCAGAAATCTTCGCGACCCTCGATGCCGAGCGCGCGCAGGCGATCCGCCACGTCGGAATAGTCGAGCATGTGCAGCAGTTTGCTGTTCAGCGCTTTGAGGTCGGCGACGTCGAAGCGGCCGGGCGCGGTCGAGATCTTCGCGAAATCCAGTTTGGCGGCAAGCTCGTCGCGCGACTTGAAGGGCTCGATGGCGTCTGATGTCCCAACGAGCGCCGCATGACAGAGAACGGCCATCGGCTCGAGGCCTTCGTCACGAAAGCTCTGCACCGATAGCGCGCCGAGCCGCTTCGAGAGTGCCTGCCCATCCGCGCCGATGAGCAAGGAGTGATGACCGAACTCCGGCGGCGTCGCGCCCATCGCTTCGAAGATCGCCATCTGCACGCCGGTATTCGTCACGTGATCCTCGCCGCGCACGATATGCGTAATACCGAATGCAATGTCATCGACCACGCTCGTAAATGTGTAGAGGAACGTCCCGTCCTCGCGGATGAGCACGGGATCGGAGAGCGAGCCGAGATCCACCGTCTGGTCGCCACGGATCAGGTCGTTCCATGAGATGAGGGTCGGTTGTGGCGTCAGCCCGCGTTCTTCGGTCGTGTTGGGCAGGCGGAACCGCCAGTGGGGTTTGTCGCCGCGACCGATGCGCGTTGCGATTTCGTCGTCGGAAAGCTTGAGCGCGGCACGGTCGTAAATCGGCGGCTTGTGCATCGCGAGCTGGCGCTTGCGGCGGCGGTCCAATTCTTCTTCCGTTTCGAAGCATGGATAGAGCGCGCCACTGGCTTTCAGAGCTTCAGCTGCTTCGTCGTA